>CAZMZK010000044.1:0-10767 GCA_964570705.1 uncultured Micavibrio sp. | reverse complement strand
AGCCATAGGATGACAGGCCATAGGAAATGATTTTCTGGCCATTGACTTCGCGGTTCTGTTTTTCGGCAAAGGGTTCGATCATGCCGTGGTTCAAGGCCTGCTCGCGGATCCAGTGATCGGGCATAATGCCGGGCAGGGCCTGAAGGGCGGTATCAGGTTTTAAAACAGCGGTGCTCATGCGTGTCCGGCCTCTTCTGTTGTTGCGTATGTTATGTTTTGTTCACTGTTACTGTCATTATTACGGGCCGAGGCTTGCTCCTTGCGCTTTTTCAAATTGGCGCGGAGAGCTTCGGCTCTTTTTTCGGCCAACACGGCCTTTTTTCGGGTCGAAACGGAGATATGTTCCATATCATGCCCCCACTTATGTCATATATGATGCGTATCTGCCGACCATACACAATCCTGCGTCCGGATTCCAGAAAATTTTGCCCCCCGTCCCCATCTCTTTTTTTCTATCCAAAGCTTTATAAAACTGTTAATTTTCAAAACGATAGAAGATTTGAGGGCGATGACCGCACGCGCAATCGCCCCGAAAGGCGAAAAATATGGAAAAAACAACCCGGAATGCGCCCCCCGCGAGCCCCGACGGAGCCACCCGACTGGAAATCCTGATTGTGGGGAGCGGCCTTGCCATCGCGGTCACGGCCGTGGGATGGCTGCTCGTCAGACTGATGGGGGAGAACTAATCTCAAACAAGGCATCTATCTCGACCGCCGCCCCCAAAGGCAGGTTGGCCACGCCCACGGTGGTGCGGGTATGCCGTCCGGCATCTCCCAGAGCCATCACCATGGCATCCGACGCTCCGTTCATAACGGCAGGCAAAGATATGTCGGGTGCAGCCTGAATAAAGCCTCCCAATCTGACACAGCGCGTGATGCGGGACCAATCGCCATTGACGGCGGTTTTGACCTGCGCCAGAATATTCAGGATGCATAACCGCGCGGCGGATTGCCCCTCTTCCAAAGTGATGTCTGTCCCCACACGCCCTGTATAGTGGCACACGCCATTCTGCATCGGCAATTGTCCCGATACAAACAAGAAAGGCCCAACCATGACGGAAGGAACGTAATTGGCAACGGGGGATGCGGCTGTCGGCAAGGAAAGCCCGTGGTCTGCCAAACGGTCTTCTGGAGAGGGACGAACGCTAGTCATAATTGAATTCCTTTGCAAAAGGCGTGTTTCAGGCTTGATTATTCTTGAAAATTAGGCCATCACTGGACAGAGAACAAGAGCCAAATCACAAGGTCTGGAACAATGGGATTATTCAAGTTTATTTTCAGCATTTTGGGCGCGTTATCACCGGTCCATATCTGGTTTGTCACCGCCGTGAGCGGGGCCAAAAAAATCGGGCAGGATTCCGAAGGGAATGCCTATTACCAAGCAAAAGCCCGCAAGGGATATAACCATCCACGCCGCTGGGTTGTCTATCAGGGGGATCCGGAACCAAGCCGTGTGCCTCCGGAATGGCATGGCTGGTTGCATTACCAAACCGATGAATATCCAACCGACTCGGCACCATCTTTCCGGCGGGACTGGCAAAAACCGCCACGGGCGAATGTATCGGGCACAGCCGAAGCGTACCACCCCCCCGGACATATCCTGTCCGGCGGACACCGTGAGGCCGCGACGGGAGATTATGAGGCCTGGGTTCCACCCCGGTCGTAAAGCAATTTTTGAGGGAGTTACGTATCATTATGTCACGCAGTGTTATTGAGACGGTTCTGGGCGGATTTGTTCTGTTAGGGGCCGTGATATTTCTGATTTTCAGCTATGGCAAAGGCGATGCCGGTACCGTCAGCGGCTATAAAATTTCGGCCAATTTTGCAAAGATTGGCGGATTGAAAGCCGGAGATCCAGTTCAGATCAGCGGTGTAAAAATCGGCCAGATTGCGAGTGTGGATCTGGATCCGAAAACCTATTTGGCCAAAGTCACCATGGAAATTGACAATGCGGTAAAAGTTCCCGATGACTCAGCCGCGACGATCAGCAGTCAAAGCTTGCTGGGGGGCATGGTCATGGGAATCGAACCAGGCGGATCGGATGTGATGCTGGCGCAAGGGGGCGAAATCCAGTTTACCCAAGCTCCACAAAATCTGGAAGAATTGCTCGGGAAGTTTATTTTCTCGATGCAGGGCAAAGACAAAAAAGACGGCACGCCTCCACCCAATCCGGCCCCCGATCCGGCAACCGATCCGGCTCCGTCACAAGACAAACATCTGGTTATGCCTGAGTCCCCCTGATGAATTATGCGCGATTCATCACGGTTTTCATGATCATCATCGGCGGGGGAGGTGTCTTCCCCGCTTATGCATTGGATTATGAGGAATATCCGTCGGTTCGGCTGCGCTCTCTGGATAAAATTACGGCGCGGACCCTGACCTTTGATGCCCAGGTCGGCAGCACGATGAAATTCGGGGATATTTACATCAAGATTCAATCGTGCCGCAAACCCCCGCCTGTTGAGAAAAACGAAGCCGCTGCCTTTTTGCAGATCTGGCAAGTCGATAAAGCCAGCAAAGACGGGGAAAACCCTGCGTCGCACTGGATTTTCTCCGGCTGGATGTTTGCATCGTCTCCGGCTTTGTCGGGGATGAATCATCCGGTCTATGACGTGTGGGTGATTGACTGTCTGGGCAAAGATCCGGAAGCTCTTCCCGTAGAAGAAACCCGACACGATCAGGCTCTGCCGAACGATGGCACCGTTCCCGAAGGGTCGGTCAGCCAACCAGCGATTTCGCCGGACAAACAAACTGTCTCGCCTGAAACTCCTGTTCCAGAATCATCCCCGCCCGAAGCTTCCGAGTCGGAAACTCCTGCGCCTGAAGCACCCGCGTCTCCTGATGCCGCACCATCGGAGCCCGCACCAGAGCCGGGCAAATCAGGCCAGACTCCTCCGTCCCCTTCGCAGAACGATGAACCATTCGATCCTCCTCCCGCCATTAACCATAAAGAAACCATTGATGGAATCTATTAAAAAGATCACACTCATCATGAAAGGATACGGATCATGAGCCACCCATCCTCCCCAAAAGCCCGTCCAATGACTGCCCGTACATCCCCACCGTTAGAGGGGCAAGTCCGTGTTCCCGGTGATAAATCCATGTCGCATCGGGCCTTGATGTTCGGGGCTTTGGCCGAAGGAGAAACCATGATCTCCGGCCTTTTGGAAGGCGAAGATGTTCTCAATACCGCGCATGCGATGCGGGCCATGGGGGCCAAAATCGAAAAAGGTGGTGATGGCCTGTGGCGGTGTTTTGGCCAAGGAGTCGGTAATCTGGTCGAGCCAAACCACGTTCTGGATATGGGGAATAGCGGCACATCGACCCGCCTGTTGATGGGGATTGTGGCCAGCCACCCGATATCCGCGTGTTTTACGGGAGATGCGTCGTTGATCAAACGCCCTATGGCGCGTGTGACGGTGCCCTTGGAACACATGGGAGCCCGCTTTATTACCCGTCAAGGGGGCCGTCCCCCCTTTGCTATTCAAGGCACAGACCATGCAAAAGCCATCACCTATCGCCTGCCTGTGGCGTCGGCTCAGGTAAAATCGGCGATCTTGCTGGCGGGGTTGAATGCACGGGGAACAACCACCGTGATTGAATCCCATCCCACCCGCGATCACAGCGAAAATATGCTGCGCCATTTCGGGGTGCGGGTGGATATCGCCAAAACGGAAGATGGGGCGGATGCAATTTCCGTGACAGGAGGACAACGTCTTTTGGGATGTGCGGTGGATGTTCCATCGGATCCCAGTTCGGCAGCTTTCCCGACGGTCGCCGCTTTGATCAATCCGGGGTCGACCATCACATTAACACGGGTCGGAATTAATCCGCGCCGCATCGGGTTGTATGACACCTTGATCGAAATGGGCGCGGAAATCACCTTTAAAAACATCACGATGGATGCTGGCGAACCCATTGCCAATATTGTCATTCAATCCACCCGCCCCTTGAAAGGGGTGGATGTTCCGGCCTATCGCGTGCCCAGTATGATTGATGAATTTCCGGTTCTGGCGATGGCGGCCGCCTGTGCGACAGGCACGACGCGAATGACCGATCTGGCCGAATTGCGCGTCAAGGAAAGTGATCGTTTGTTGATGGTGGCCAACGGATTAAAAGCCTGCGGTGTCGATCTGGAAATGGGGGATGACTGGTTGACCATCCATGGAACAGGAAAACCCCCTCGCGGCGGGGCACGGATTGAAACAGCACTGGATCACCGGATCGCCATGAGTTTCCTTGTTCTGGGTACTGTGACCGAAGAACCGGTTACGATTGATGATTCTAGTCCGATCAACACCAGCTTTCCGACCTTCACGGCCTTGATGACCGAATTAGGCGCCTGTCTGTCGGAGTAAAGCTCCGACGCCCCCGCTTATTCTGCTATCCGGATCAGAGCATGTTTCTTTTTACCTGATGAGACTTTGATATACCCGTCCTCGATCAGATCGGCCGAGGTCAGAAGCGTGTCTCCACTGGTGACGACGTTATCATTCACCTTGGCCCCCCCGCCTTGGATCAGGCGTTTGGCTTCGCCATTGCTGGCCACCAGACCTGTCTCGCGCAGGGCATCAATCACCGTAAAGCTACCAGCCAGAGTGTCCAAAGAAATATGAATGGTTGGCAAATTGTCCCCCACACCGCCTTGCTCAAAGGTTTTGCGGGCGGTTTCGGCAGCCTCGATGGCCGCAGCTTCCCCATGGCACAATTTGGTGCATTCAAACGCCAGTTTCTTTTTGGCTTCGTTGATATCGGCTCCGGTCAGACGGCCCAATTCGGCAATCTCCTCCATGGGCAGCGTGGTAAACAGTTTCAGGAACCTGACCACATCGGCGTCTTCGGTATTGCGCCAGAATTGCCAGTAATCATAAGGCGAAGTCATATCGGCACGCAGCCAGACAGCTCCCCCTTCGGTTTTTCCCATTTTCTGGCCCGATGCCGTGGTCAACAAAGGAATGGTCAGAACGAATAATTCCTTGCCAATCTTCTTATGCGCCAGATCAACGCCATTGATCATATTGCCCCATTGATCCGACCCACCGACTTGCAGGCGAATACCATGCGCCTGATGCAGATGCAGGAAGTCATATCCCTGCATAATCATGTAGTTGAATTCAAGGAAGGTCAGCGGTTGTTCCCGTTCCAGACGCAGTTTGACCGAGTCAAACGACAACATGCGGTTGACCGTAAAACATGTTCCAACATCGCGCAGGAATTCCATGTAATTCAATCCCAGAATCCAGTCGGCATTATTCACCATACAGCCACCGGCCGCGTCATCCCCATAGCGGATAAAGGAGGCACAACTCTCCTGAATGCTCTGCACATTGGCATCAATTTCGGCGCGGGTCAGCAAGGGACGTGTTTTATCCTTGAACGATGGATCGCCGATCATCGCGGTTGCTCCACCCATCAGTGTATACGGCCTGTGCCCGCATGTCTGGAACCAGTGCAACATCATCATCGAGATCATATGACCGACATGCAAACTCCGTCCGGTCGGATCATACCCGCAGAATGCCCGTTGTGGGCCAGATGCCAGCAAGGCATCCAATCCATCCAGGTTGGAACATTGGTGGATAAACCCACGTTCCTGCATAATATTCAAAAAATCCGATTTGAAAGTGGTCATAATTATAAGTCTCTGTTTTATCGTGTGTTTCTTTATAAAAGCATGATTTTCTATTGAGGGCTAGTTTTTTTCCTCATTTTCACATCAAGACCTGCTATAATTTCCAAGAGATATCAGCCACCTGTCCCCAAAAGGATAACAGCCCCATGCCACAGCTTTATCGTGCGATCGGATTCATGTCAGGAACATCGTTGGATGGCATTGACGTGGCGTTGATAGACACCGATGGGGGAACACATGTGAAGCCCTTGGCCTTTGCTTATTACCCCTACACCGATTCTTTGCGCACACAGATTCGGGCCTGTTTCGGGGCGCGCACAAAAAACCGGATCACCGATACCGCCGAACAGGCCCTGACCACCGCACACATCACCGCAGCAAAAACATTTCTGGCAAGCCACAACCTGTCCGCTGCAGCCATTGATCTGATCGGATTTCATGGGCAAACCATCACCCATGATCCCGCGAATCGGTTCACGTGGCAATTGGGGGACGGACACCGCTTGGCGCACGAAACCGGTATCCCCGTTGTGTATGATTTTCGATCCGCCGACGTCGCGGCCGGAGGTCAGGGAGCCCCCCTCATTCCTATTTATCATTGGGCGCGGATCCGATCTGCGGAACGTCCTTCTCCGGTCGCTGTTCTGAATATCGGGGGCGTTGCCAATGTCACATGGTTGGGGCAGGAAGACGGGGATATTCTGGCGTTTGACTGCGGGCCTGGCAATGCCTTGATTGACGATGCCGTTCTGACCGCCACGGGACAACGCTTTGATACAGACGGAGCGATCGCCCGCTCCGGCACCATCGATCCGGATATCTTATCCCGGTGGTTATCCCACCCGTTTTTTGCACAAAAACCTCCCAAATCGCTGGACAGGGACGCGTGGTCGCCCCGTATGGTCGCACATCATACCCTGCCGGATGCCGTGGCAACCCTGACCGCGTTTACCGTAGAGGCGATTGTCAAAGCAACCGATTATTTTCCGGCTCCGGTCACCGCGTGGTATGTCACAGGTGGCGGGCGTTTGAATACCGCGATCATGGACGGATTGCGCACCGGTCTGCACACACGCGACGTGTATCCTGTCGAAAATCTGGGATGGAATGGCGATGCGCTCGAGGCCGAAGGGTTTGCCTATTTGGCCGTACGCAGCCTTCTGGGACGCCCTCTGTCCTTCCCGACCACAACCGGAGTTCCCAGCGCCCAAACCGGCGGCGTTCTTGTCGGAAACGACCAATCAAAAACGCGCAAGGACTGATTCAGAAATTTAACTACCTCTTTGCGGGAAAATCTGGTATGAAGACGCAAGACTTAAACGATAAAATTGGCGCATAACTTACATGGTTGATGAAGACTCCCTCCGCGAACAGCTTGACGACTTGCGTCGCGAACACAAATCCCTTGACGAACAAATTGAAACCCTGAGCCGTGCCGGAGCTGTGGATTTCTTGACAATTGCCAAGTTGAAAAAAGAAAAACTCCGCCTGAAAGATACCATTCAGCGGATCGAAAGCATGTTGATTCCGGATATTCTGGCCTAAAAGGAACCGTACATCATGAGCGAGAGAAGCCAAAACGCCCTCATTGGCATTATTATGGGGTCCCAATCGGATTGGGACACGATGAAACACGCCCATGACACCTTGGAAGCTCTGGGCATTGCCCATGAAACACGGATCGTGTCGGCGCACCGGACACCCGACCGCTTGGTCGATTACGCCAAAACGGCCAAATCACGTGGATTACAGGTGATTATTGCCGGAGCCGGCGGCGCAGCCCATTTGCCAGGCATGGCCGCCAGTATGACCCCCTTGCCCGTGTTGGGGGTTCCGGTAGAAAGCCACGCCCTGAAAGGCATGGACAGTTTATTATCCATCGTCCAGATGCCGGGCGGAATTCCGGTCGGAACATTGGCGATTGGCAAAGCCGGCGCGATCAATGCCGCCCTTCTGGCTGCTGCGATTCTGGCCTTGAATGATCCGGATCTGGCCGCCCGTCTGGATGATTTCCGCCAGACCCAAACCAACAATGTGGCCGAGATCCCGGTCACCCAATAATACTAGCACTTTTCCATAGCCTACAGCAGAGCAATATGACCTCAAATATAAGAAAATCGATTGGCATCGGGATTATTGGCACTGGAAATATTGTGAGCGGCGGACATGTTCCTGCAATTCGCCAATTTAAAAATATCGACTCGCTCTCTATCTTATCAAGAAACAGGCCTCATGCTCACGAATTTGTTAGAAATAATGAGCTTATAGATACAAATGTTTATACCGATATAGATGACTTTCTACGCAATACATCAATAGATTTAGTTATTATATGCTCACCAGATAATTTGCATACCGCGCACGCAATAAAATGCATCAAAGCTGGCAAGCATGTATTGCTGGAAAAGCCGATGGCAACTCGCGTAGAAGATTGTAACAGTTTAATCACACTAGCTGCACAGCATGATGTTATATTGGCTACAGGCTTTCATTTGCGACACCATGCGGGGCATCATTCCTTGCGATCACTCATTACCAATGAACAAGCAATAGGCAGCATTAGACATATCCGCGCAATTTGGGCGTGGCCGCAGAAAGACGATTCGAATTGGAGAGCAAAACAAGAACTTGCAACATGGTGGACATTAGCAGCGACGGGCACGCATTGCTTTGATATTGCCCGTTGGTTTGCAAACGATTTTGAAGAATGGGCCTCCCTAAAATCCATAACGACTAACCAAATTTGGCAAGGCCCACACGAAGAATCAGCCATAATTGCAGGAAAGCTATCCTCAGGAATAACGATCGAAATAGTATGCTCTGTTCAATTTGGGCCGTATAATCGATTGGAAATTTTCGGTAGTGATGGGCACGCAATTTGTCATGATACGTTCCGAAGAGACGGTTCTGGTGAAATAATATTGAATAATAAAAAATTTGATTTTGAACCCGTAAACCCCTTTTTTTCTCAACTAAAGAACGTGGTTGATTGCATACATGAAAAAAATATTCCTATCGCAGATGGATATGCCGGACTAAGGAACACTCAAGATCTACTCCTAGCCACCAAAGAAAGCTAAAACACTTACCATGCTGTACGCCCTGATCAAAGCGGCTTTATCCGGAATTCTTATTTCTCTGGTATCGGAAACGGCCAAGCGCAGCCCGTCTTTTGGGGCCTTGATTGCCTCGCTGCCGATTGTATCGGTTCTGGGTATGATCTGGCTATGGCGCGATACACAGGACAGCGAAAAAATCGCCGCCCATGCCCAATCGACTTTCTGGATGGTTCTGCCGTCACTGCCCATGTTTTTGGTCTTGCCCGCCCTCTTGCGACACGGGTTGCATTTCTATCCGGCGTTGGCATTGTCCTGCGCCCTGACCGTCGTTTTATATGTCCTGATGGTTTGGACCATGAAACGTTTCGGAATTGATTTCTGAAAACTTCTTAAAATGGCGATACCAGGTACGGCCATTAAGCTGCAATCATCTTGGCAAAGGTATCGCGGACATGGGCGATAAAAGCCTGTCCACTAATAGCTTTGGATCTGTCAGGGGCCAGATCGCCTGTTAAAGCACCTGTTTTCAAACCGTCTTCGATGGTGTCCACCACAGCGAGTTTCAATTTTTTGGCCAATTCCACGCCTTCGGTCTGGCCATTGAGTTCGGCTTTGTGGCGAATGGCTTCGGCATAGGCAAAGATATGGGCAGCCGGATTGGCCAGAAGAATACCCTTTTCGTGCCAGGCTGGCTCTAGATCGGGAGCGGTTCCATGGGGGGGATCTGCCAACAGGGTTCCATCGGCAGAGACCAAGGTGGAATCCATCAGTCCCAGCGACTTGTGCTCGCCCGCGACTTGATCCGAGACCACGTCGCCATCATAGTTTTTCAGGGCAATGATCATGCCGTTGAGTTTTCCTTGCGGAATCTTGGAGACAACGGCGTCAATCAATTGGACTTTATCGTTAAATGTCAGACCGGCCGCACGGAATTTATCGGCGTAGCTTTCTTTGAAAATCTGGTTGAAAATATCGATAAAGCGGCCGTCATAAACAGGGTTAATCGTATCCTTTCCGGCAAAAATTACTGATTTATGCATGGACAGGGCTTGCTGGAACACCGCATGGGCGTAATCGCGGATCGAACTGTCGGTTTCGGTGGTCAACAGGGCCACGCCGCTATCCACTTTGCGATTTTCGACCAGAATATGGGTGGATCCATCATCCCCTTCGAAAATAACTTTTAATTTTCCGCGCCCGGGAATCGCGACGTTTGGCGCGCCATAAATCCCGCCAACCGCTTGACGCACAATCGTGACGTCATGCATCAAAGGAGCAAATTTGCCGATATCCTCGATCTCGATGGTGTTGCGCAAAATGGCGGCACCGTTGATCGCGCGGCGAATAATGCCGTTGGGGGAATCCCATTTCTGGGACAGGCCCATTTTACGGGTTTCTTCCATGGTCGGGGTAATGGTGGGGCCTTTAATCGCGGCTTTATGGGTTTTCAAATCGGCAATGGCGGCGTTTAACGCCTCATCATTGGTTTTATCCCGTGCAAAGACAGAAATATCGTGGACTTTCCAATCGACGTCAAAAAAGGGCGCAATCAGTTGTGTGCGAATTTCCGCAGACATATGTGGCCAAACGCCATCACCGGTCATATCAACAATGGACCCATTGATTTTGTACGGGGTTTTATATGGTACAGACATGAAGGAGACCCTTTCAGGGAGAAGAGATGGTTGTAATGCAACTCATAGTATCCCTGAAAAAGATTAACAATTTCCTGCCGCGATTAGTCAGAAGATGGGGTGTTTTTGTAGAAATTGAGTATAATTTGCCCCAATATATCCAGATCCTGATCGCGGGACAGGCGATGGTCGCCATCGGGGATCAGAATCAGCTCTGCGGGGTGCGGGGTGATGTGGGCGGCCAGTTTTTGTGCAATGGCGACAGGAACCTGGCTATCTTGTTCCCCTTGCAGCAAAGTGACGGGATACGGCAGATATAAAGGCTTATCAAAGATCAGGCGGGAAGCGCCATCGGTAAAGAGGCGCTGGGTAAAATATCCGCCATCCGGCGTTTTGATGAAACCTTGTTGCGCACAAAGACTCTGTTGTGCTGCAGTCATGTG
>CAZMZK010000043.1:1433-10929 GCA_964570705.1 uncultured Micavibrio sp. | reverse complement strand
ATTTTGCCTCCATTAATTCAGTATAGCATATTCCTGAAGACTCTGGGACTAAACAATTACCATATAAAAAATACTGCCACTTTGTTTATGGAGCGCGTTATGGCCGGGAAAACACGCCCAAGTGATCTCGCGCAAGACGCACAGACCTATCTTCTGGCCCCAATGATCGCAATCGCCAAGGATCTCAAACAACGCTACAATTCCAATGAGGAGCTCGATCTTCCATCAGACTTAAACTCTCTTGATGGAATCGAAGGGATTGATGGGCATCATATGATTAGTGACATTGATAACATGGAGTTTCTATGGATCCGTAAAAACTTGAGCCGCTTTAATCTTCTCAAAGATCTTCACCAAAAATATGATTCTGTCCTAGCGGCCACACTCCCCGATTCCCGAAAAGAATTGGAAGAAGATCTTGTGACCCGTCTAAAAACATGGGTTGGCACACAACAAGATTTTTTTGCCACAGCCAGCAATTTGGTGAACAATATTACAAGAACGCAACCAGACCTGATCGGGAAATACTTTCCTTCCCCCCCAGAAGATCATGAGAATCCAAGACCTGATGCGTCAGCAACCGATCCTGAGGCAACAGTTCTGGAGGCAGATTACGTTGCCCCATCTCCTGAAACAGAAAAATCAGAAAAAACTTTCAGAAGCATCCGGCAACTTGTCCAAAAAGGATTCACCTCCGTCATAAATTTCGGAAAAACGCTTGTCAACACGATGAAACCTGCGGCTAAAACTTTGGCGACGGCGGCCACTGCCCTTGCGGGCCTTCTCCCACATAACATAGGCCCCTCCGCGCCCCCTACGCCAGAGTCTCCCCATACCGCAGATGTGGTGACGACAGACTCCCCTGCCACTCCTCCTGCCATCGACGCGCCCGAGACTGTCGCGATTGCTGTGGTAGAAAAACCAGCGGCAGCACCTTCTCGTGTTTTGCGGGCCTTTCCACGTGCCCATAAAACACCCCCTCCACGACCTGCGATGCCCTTTTCTACAGCCGTAGCCGCGCCCAAACCAATTAATGTAGATGGAGTTACGTTGGAGCTAGGTGAGGAAACTTATCATAAAGCCTGTGCCCGATTTAGTTCCTTCGGCATTCAATCATGGGTCTGTCGTCATTTTGCGATAAATTAAATCTCTATGGAACAGGTGGAACGAGATGAACTTTAGGTCACCTCTAAAAACCCTTATCGTCATACCAGCGGAAGCTGGTATCTCTTTGATTTCAAAAGATTCAAGATTCCGGCTTTCACCGGAATGACGGGTTTTTAGAGGTGACCTTTACTTCGTTGCCGTAAAGACAATGTCAGGGTATTTGTCCTGTGTATCATTCAGATGCCAAGCGTTCCGCGCCATAAAGACCGGATCCCCATCATGATCCACCGCCATCGCGCCACGATTGGAATCCATAAAGGCTTTTAACTTGGCCGGATCCTGACTCACCACCCATCGCGCCGTGTACAGGCTCGTGGCTTCCAGTTTGACCGGAAGATTATATTCGGTGCGGATACGATCGGCCAGCACATCGAATTGCAACATCCCGACAACGCCCACAATCCACGCATTATCCAGCATGGTTTTAAACACACGCGCCACACCTTCTTCGGCCAATTGTTGAAGCGCATTGCCCAAATGTTTGGCCTTTAACGGATCTTCGGAGACAATCCGTTGCAGATATTCCGGCGCAAAAGATGGAATGCCTGTAAAGTGCAGTTTTTCCCCCTCGGTCAACACATCTCCGATGCGCAAATTGCCATGGTTGGGAATCCCGATAATATCGCCCGCATAGGCATCTTCGACCATTTCACGATCCTGGGCAAAGAACATCAATGGCGAATGGATTACCATCTGTTTTTCGCTGCGCGTGTGAAACAATTTCATCCCGCGTTTAAAATCTCCCGAACAAATCCGCGTAAAGGCAATCCGGTCGCGGTGTTTGGGATCCATATTCGCCTGAATTTTAAACACAAACCCCGTGACTTTACCTTCATGCGGATCAACAACACGCTCGGCAGCCTGTTGAGGCCGCGGGCTGGGCGCAAATTTGCCAATCCCCTGCAACAATTCGCGCACCCCGAAATTATTTACCGCCGATCCAAAAAAGACCGGAGTCATATGCCCGCCCAAATAACTTTCAATGTCAAATGGCGGACAGACGCCGCGGATCATTTCGACATCTTCGCGCAATTTTGCGGCCTGATCCGCCGGCAATTTTGCATCAATCAAGCTGTCATCCAAACCGGAACAGGTCAACGTATCGGACAGGGTTTCGCCTTTTGTCCGGTCGAACAACACCAATTCGTCTTTCAACAAATCGTAACAACCTTTGAAATCGCGCCCCATCCCGATCGGCCACGATGCAGGGGTTACCTCCATCTGTAACTTGTCTTCGACTTCGTCCATCAATTCAAACGGATCCAGCGACTCGCGGTCCATTTTGTTGACAAACGTAATGATGGGAATATTCCGCAGACGACAGACCTCGAACAGTTTTAATGTCTGGCTTTCAATCCCTTTGGCCGCGTCCAGCACCATAATCGCGCTATCAACCGCAGTCAGCGTGCGATACGTGTCTTCCGAAAAGTCTTCGTGACCGGGCGTATCCAGCAAGTTAAAGGTAATATCATGATAATCAAACGTCATGACCGAAGACGCCACGGAAATTCCGCGCTCTTGCTCCACCTTCATCCAGTCAGAGCGGGCGCGGCGACGTTCCCCGCGAGCCTTGACCATACCGGCCAATTGAATAGCGCCCCCGAACAGGAGTAATTTTTCGGTCAGCGTTGTTTTCCCCGCATCAGGGTGCGCGATAATCGCAAAAGTACGTCGTGAATCAACAGGTGATGACATTATAAAATTACATTTCCTTCAAACGGGTTCAGGCCCTCGCGGTCTTCGATTTCAATCGCCCACAGATCGGGATCACGATCCACCGCGCGGCGAATATACGCATCGGCATCGGTTTCTGCAACCGTTTCGTCTTTTAAAGCATTCATCCAGCCCAATTGGCCGTCCATATCGCGGATTTGGGTTAAAATCCGGCAGGTTCCATTCAACAAACTGATTTTGACCAGCACCGTTCCGGCAGCATAGGCCCCTTTATTGACGATATAATACCCCTGCCCGCGTTCGTTCAACCGGCGCAAATGCGCATCAATCCAGAGGGAAATGGGTAAACTACTGGTCATTCTGCGCCCTCCTTCACGGAATCATTTTCCTCTCCCCACGGGGAGAAGGATGAAGGGAGAAGGAACAAGACTACACCCCCTAGACCAGAGAATCAATACGCAACCGAAGTTTCAGGGCGACGCAACACGCGGCGGCCGGGGAAAGTAATGGTTACGGTTGTGCCTTTGCCAACCTCGGAATCCAGATACAAATGGCCGCCATGCAGCTCCACCATCGCTTTGGCCAAGGGCAGACCCAACCCCGTTCCCGTGACGTCCCCAACCGCATGCGCCGTTTCGTGAATTTGGCCAAAAGGTTCCAAAGCCCGGGCAATCTTGTCCTTGGGGATCCCGACCCCCGTATCCATTACCTTGATTTCCAGATCCCCATCTGTGCGCAGCGTTCCCGACACCGTAATCGTGCCGCCGGCCTTACAAAACTTGACCGAATTGCTGACCAGATTGATCAACACCTGACGGATCAAGCGCGGATCCCCTTGCAAAGCAGGCAAATGCGGCTCGATTTTCGACTGGATCATAATATTGCCGCTAAACGCCCGCGACGCCATCATCCGTTCAACCGATTGGATCGTTTCATCCACATCCACCAAATGCTCGTCCAACTCCACACGTCCGGCTTCGATTTTCGACATATCCAGAACTTCGTTGATAATCTCTAACAGATGGCACGCGCTCGAGTGAATATCGCCCATATATTCTTCGTATTTCGGGATATTCAATTGGCCGAAAGTTCCATTCATCATGATCTCGGAAAACCCGATAATCGCGTTGAGCGGTGTCCGCAACTCATGGCTCATATTCGCCAGAAAGGCCGATTTTGCATGGTTGGCGGCATCAGCCTGATCTTTTGCCACGCGCAACGACAATTCCATCTGTTTCCGCATGGTGATATCCATGATGGTCGTGACCTGAAACTTGCGCCGTTGGGATAACTCCAACGTGGCCGTGGTGTAAAGCGTGTTGGCAATGCTGCCATCTTTCTTGATCAACTTCATCTCGCCCGAACTGCGGGTCGAGCTTTTCAAATACCGTTCATGATTATAGATCGCGACCGTTTGCTCGTCCGAGCTGAGCAACATGACAAAATCTTCCCCGACAATCTGTTCGCGTCCCCAACCAAAACTGCGGACAAACCCGTCATTGACCCGCACAATCCGGCGGTTATGGTCCGTCACCACAATCCCGACATTGGACGCATCAAAAATAGAGGTCAGCAAAGAAATCGCATCATCACGTTCGCGTTGTAACACCGAATCATCCGATGAATCAGGCTGGGCCATCACATCGAGCAATACCACATTGCCCGTCATATCCAATAACGGATTAATCCAGAATCCATACACGCGGATCCCTCCCGGAAAACTGGGCAACGCATGAATGCTAACCGGAACTTTTTGTTTGATGCACACCTCGAAAGCCTGTTCGAAATGGCGGGCGTTTTCGCTGTCCATAAAATCACAGACCGATTGCCCCAGAATGACATCTTCCTTGCGGTTGAAATATTCCAACCCGCGACGGTTGATTTCCACCACGTGATAATGCCCCCCCTGCCGTGCTTCGACAAGAAAACGCGGCACCGGCATGGAATCAAACAACGCTTTATGATCGACCTGAAACCCGGTCATTCTACCCAATTCTGACATAATATCCGAAACTTTTGCTTACGTCTTACCATAGACGAGAAGTGGTTAATATATCTTAAAATAGCCTTCCTCATTTTATCCGCCAAATATTTACGTAAATTTAACCCTATTCATTTACATATTATGTAATGGAGCCTGCACCATGGCAGATACACACGATGACAGCCGCGAAGACTTAACACATCGGTTCTGGGCCGCGGTCCAACGCATGAACGATGCCGACATCGCAAAGGACAAGGCCTACACGGACCTTGTAAGGGGCCGTAATTCCCCTGATCTATCTGTCGCCTGCACCCACTTTCGTGAAAATGCCAAAGCCCTCCAACGAGAGGCCACCACCGTCATAGAGCTTGGCCAAAGCCCTGCGCTTACAGGAGACCGGAGAATTTCAAATGAACATTTCAGTGCCGGAGTGATCTTGTCGACAGAACAGCTCGATACGAATCATGCCGCAAGCCTGTGCGCCCCCACTCGCCCCAAAATCATCCCGTAACCCGACACATTATCCGGATTTTGAGAGCTCTTCCTTCTTTTCCGGAGGATCCCGCTTGATCTCACCCCCCGTTTCCGGCCCGCTTTCTGGGTTGGTTTCTACCTTGGCCAATTGACGTTCTGCCTCTTGCTCTTCTTCTTCAAATCCATGGTGCAAGGCCGTGTCAAAGCTGGTTTTTTTGAAATTGCGGATTTCGTTCAGGTCAGATTGCTCCATAAAATCTTCGAATTGTTTGGACAGGGCAAATTTCATATATTGCAACCGCCGCGCAATCCGTCCCAGACCGTACAAAACTTCGGGCAGTTGTTTGGGGCCGATCACAATCACCGCCACAATAATCACCACCAAAAATTCAGACCACGCGAAATCCAGCATAACGCCCGACCTTATTCAACCGTGTTGGATTTATCGTCCAATGCTTTGGGCTCTTTGGGATCGTCCTCTTTCATGCCTTTTTTAAAGGCTTTGATTCCTTCGGCCACATCGCCCATCAGGCGGGGCAATTTTCCAGCCCCGAAGAATATAAACACCACCAAGGCCACAATAACCCAATGAATTAACGACATTATGCAGTTTCCTTTTCTTCATCTATCTCATCAGGGTCATCCGTTTCCTGATCGAATTCTCCTAACGGCTCTTCTTTAGCAGAGTTTTCGGGCAGAGCACTATCCCCATTTTCAAATAAATCCGCCCCACCGATATTTTCGATGGCCGGACGCGTATCCAACAGACCGGACGCCTTCAATTCCTGTAGCCCCGGCAAATCCGTCAGCAATGAGATCCCGAATTCGTCCAGAAACGCATTGGTGGTAATCCACGTCACCGGACGCCCGGGTGTTTCGCGCCGCCGCCCGGGTTTAATCCATCCGGCTTCCAACAACACATCCAAGGTGCCTTTATTGGTAGCAACCCCACGAATATTTTCGACCTCCGCCCGCGTGACCGGCTGGTGATAGGCAATCACCGCCAGGGTTTCCAAGGCTGCCCGCGACAGTTTCTTTTCTTCCTTCTTGGTCAACGCCAGATAAGGCCCGACATCGGCGGCCGTCCGGAACGCCCATGCATCTTCCAAACGGACGAGATTCACTCCCCGCCCCGCATAATCGGATTGTAACTGCAATAAAATGCCGCCCACATCCGCACTGGATGGCAAACGATTCTGGATAGAGCGCAACGTGACTGGCTCCGGCGATGCAAATAACAACGCTTCGATCAGACGTTTCTGCTCGGATGAATCCTCCAATGCAATCAGAGGGGCCGCAGGCTCCGGATCAGACTCCGTCTCTGTCTCGGGCTCAGACGGGGCGTCATCCTCCCCAACATCATCCACAGACTCATCATCCACAATGTCGTCTATGTCGTTTTGATTATTCCGAATATCATTATGATTCATGGTGGGCATCTTCCTTTATGGGAGTATTCGTCTCGGATGGAGGATCAGGCTCTTGCAACGCGTGGCGCAATTGATCCAACTGGCTGTGATAGGATCCGGCATCGCCGAAATCCAGAAACTGGCTATACCGCGCATGGGTTCCCATCATCCGCCGCGCATGTTTGATGGGGCACCAATATTGTTCGGTACGGGCCGCAACTTCGCGCACATAGGCGACAACCCCGTTCCCATACGAACAATAGGCGCAATTTATCTTTTCAATCGCGTTCAAATATTTCAAATTTGCCCGATCAAAGATCATATAATCCGACCGTTTTACCTTAGGGATGCCATACACCGGAAAGCACACCCATTGGTACACCGTCACAAACAAATCCAACAGAACGAAGGGAATTAAAACCGCATAAATAAACGGTGCCGTCAGAATCATAAACAGACGGGCTTCCAGAATATATTGCAGCAACGCGGTTTTTACCCGCACATGTTCTTTTAAAACGGTCTCTTCAAAGATGACGCGCTTGCCTTCGATTTTGTATTTCAGATCCGCACGTTTTGCGGCCAGCTCGGCTTCCAGTTGGTCTTCCAACTGGCGGATTTTATCGACCAACTGACTGATATGTTTGTCCATCATGACGATTCTGTGCCCTCCTCTGTTACGGGTTCTGTAACAACGGCTTCGCGTTCGACCGCGCGCAGATAGATCGGGCGGAAATTTTCATCCTGCCGCAATTCCACTTTTCCCTGTTTGGCCAGTTCCAACGCCGATGTCAAAAGAGAGGCCACCGATGACCGTGCAAACAACGGATCGGTCACCCGTTCCGGCACAAAACTGGTCAACGTCGTCCAAACCGATGCGGTTCCGGCGCGGGGAAGTTTCCCCAACATTTTGACCATGCGATCCATGGCATCTTCCATCGACATCACAGGGAAGGTCAGCAATTTATACTGGCTGCTGGTTTTGCGCTGGGTAATATCGCCATAGGATTTCAACAACTGGTACAAATCCACGGCATATTTATCCGGCTGCTGCGATTCAAATGTCTCACGCGCGCCACGACCATAGACAGCCAAATGACGCAACATGCCGCTTTTCAATTTTTTGGATACGGCCTGAAAGGCTTCCAAACGGCGCAACTGGAACGACAAAGCTTCGGCCATCATCTCGGCCGATGGCTCATCCTGTTGTTTGTCTTCACGGGGGAGCAACAAACGGGATTTGAGGTAAGCCAACCATGCGGCCATGACCAGATATTCCGCTGCAATGTCCAACGACAATTGCTGGGCGCGATCAATAAAGGCCAGATATTGCCGCGCCAATTGCAGAATGGAAATTTGGGTCAGATCAATTTTCTGATCACGGGCCAATTGCAACAACACGTCCAGAGGGCCTTCGAACGAGTCCAGTTGCAGCAACAACAAATCCGGCGACATCGGGGCCGCAGCCGCCGCGTCCTGATGCAACACAGGCGCGGGATCTTCGACAAAAATATGTGCCGTCTCGTCTGTCATAGTTTAAACCATCAATTGTGTATCGGAGGCCGCCACCATAGCATGGTTAAAGGCGAAGATGTAAGCCTTAACTCGCCTTGGCTCCTATTTATCCCGAATCAAATTTATCCGGCTGCCGAAATACGCTCCATCCGTCATTCCGGCGGTGTTTTTTTATAAAAAAACTCACACAACGGGATGACGGGAACAAATCTTGTTTTTCATATTTTATAAAAACGCGCTTTGAGCGCCGTTAATGCAGCCTCGACCCGATCGACCGATAAGCCTGTCATTAAGGATCCGGTCACGTCTTTTGCAGAAAAATCCGGAGCCCCAATCAACTCCGCCAGGGTTTCATCCGTCCGGACAATCGCTGTTTTGTCGCCAAAAGGCCCATATTCCCGATCATTTGTCGGACCAAACAATCCCAGTGTGGGAATTCCGGCCGCCGCCGCCGTATGCATCAATCCGGAATCATTGCCGATATACATCGCGCATCGCGCCAAACACGCCGCGGCATCCCCGGGCGTCCCTTTGGCGATACAATCCAAACGAAGGGCGGAAGGCACGTGATGATACAGGTGATAGGCGACCTCTTCCTCACGCGGGGCCCCAAAGACAGCAATCCGCCACCCTGCAAACGCGCCCCCCTCACCGATCAGACGCCCGATCAGGGTTTGAAAATTTTCAACAGGCCATGTTTTCCCGATCCAATTGGCTGTCGGCCCTACCCCAAGGACAGGGGCCCCATCGGGAATCCTTTCGGCTGCTTTTGCCTTTTGCTCCGGGGTCAGGAAAAGGCAGGGACGCGCCAGCAAATCACTTACACCGATAACCGAGGCATTTTGGGATACTTTATGGGTTTGTTTATCCACATAATTGCCATAAATATATCGCTCCCGCGCCGAAATCAACCGCGATACAGCAGAATTCCGCAAATCAACCACGATATCCCACTGCGTCCGGACGACCTGCCGCCACAGAGCCATCCAATGGCGATTCCAGCTTTGTTTATGCAGGGGAATAATTTTTTCCAACCGCGGAACGCCCGCGAACAAACTCTCCACCAAGGGCCCGCAGGCCACAGTTATCCTGGCGTCCGGATGCTTTTCCAAGAGGTAGGACAGGATACCCGTTGACAAAACAGCATCCCCAATTCGGGTCGACGTAATAAAAAGTATTTTTTTCATCATAATTGACTATAGACAATTGAAACAAATTTGACTATAACCTCCCGACTGTTACCGATCCTATTTAGTGCCTAAGTAGCTCAGTCGGT
>CAZMZK010000043.1:0-1423 GCA_964570705.1 uncultured Micavibrio sp. | reverse complement strand
GGCCTTAGGCACCATGTTTCCTTATCCCGTTATTTTTATGACCATAATGGATGACAGAATCCGGCGACTCATATACCTTTGGCCACATGTCAAACAAACCTCCACACGACTCGGAGTCCTTCAAACACGCAACCGATGCGACGTTGCGCGCTTTGGCAGGGCGTCGTGAGTTAGAGGTCACGTATACCCCCACAGAAACTCTCAATAAAAAACTGTCCTTGTCTCCGGCAGATCGGGCGCGATTGCCTGTGCCCGCCCCGAAGCCGAATGAGCGTGATGTGGCCATCATGCGCGGAACGGCTGACTCCGAAGGACTGCGTCTGCGTCACCATAATCCGCGTTTACATGCGCAAAACGCCCCCACCGATGAGCGTGCAAAATCCATTCATGATGCATTGGAAATGGCCCGGGTAGAATCACTGGGGGCTCGTAATATGGCGGGCATCCGGAACAATCTGAATACCATGCTCGATGAAAAATGTGCGCAAATGGGCTATCACAACCTGACATCCCGCCGCAACGATACGCTGCCGGATGCCCTGCATTTACTGGTACGCACACATCTGACAGGAGAACCCCTTCCCCCCGCTGCCCAAAAACTAGCGGATTTATGGGCCCCATGGATTGCCGATAAATTAGGAGATGATTGGTTTACCCAACTGGACACCTATCTCTCCAATCAAAAATCCTTTCAACGCCATACCCGCAATGCGCTGCGCCGACTTGATCTGTTATCAGGAGACGATGACGAAGGTGAGGATACGACATCTGCTCCCGCAGAAGAGCCCCCTGCTCCGGCTCCGGATGAATCCGCCTCTGAGGATAGCTGTGACATAGACTCGGAACAGGATGACTCTTCCGGTGACGATGACTCATCCTCTCAAAGTGAACATCAGGAAACGATGGAGGATGATGCGTCCCCCGATGATGATGACGATGACTCCGCCCCCGAATCGGGTGCCACAAAATCTTTGGGCGATGACGATGATGCCGATGATGTCGGGGAAATCCGCGACGATCGCACATCGGTCGCCAATGGCCCAGGAACAACCTATGCCATTTACACCACCCAGTTTGACGAAGTGGTCAAGGCGGAAGACTTGGCCGACGACGACGAATTATTTCGTCTGCGCGGGTTGCTGGACAAACAATTGGCATCCCAACACCATCTGGTGGTGAAACTGGCCAACCGACTGCAACGCAAATTATTGGCACGGCAACGCCGCTCGTGGCAATTCGATCTGGAAGAAGGTTATCTGGACAGCAGCCGTCTGGCACGGGTGGTTGCAAATCCCACCCTTCCGCTCCGTTTTATACAGGAAAAAGAATCCGAGTTCAAAGATACGGTTGTTACAATCCTGTATGACAATTCGGGGTCCATGCGTGGACGGCCAATAACCATTTCCGCCATGTGCGCCGAAAT
>CAZMZK010000042.1:5613-11422 GCA_964570705.1 uncultured Micavibrio sp. | reverse complement strand
TACGGAGGCCCCTCGCACCGGCTCTACTGGCCAAGGATATGCTGTGCGGGGTAACCGTGTGCCCGAAATTCCGGAAAACCACTCCACCGATATTTGTCATAGAATTTGACACACCACAGCATCTGATGTAAATTGTGCCCATATAAAAAATGTCCTTTCTTTAACTTATTTTTAAACCATGAGGTGTGTCATGACTAAATTGAATACTTTGGCGGCAACGCTGGCCGCAGCAGTGGGAATCGCCGGCTGTGCGACAACTGGACAGCAAGGGAACGCATTTTCTACCTCTGCAGCAGACCCCCAACCCAAAGCAAAAGCAGTTGCCGGTATTACGTGGGACGATAAGGGGTGCCAAGAAAAACTAGGAGGAGACTCATCCGGAGAATTAGCCCGCCGCGCGCTGGCCACTGTATCCGGCATTGATGGTCAATGTATTCGAGTCACCCTACAAGGCAAAATTAAAGGAAAAGAATCTCCTCTGGAGCAGCATTTTGGCCGCGTAACCTCTGAAAATTGTGGTGTATTAAGCGGATCGGGAGTTTCTGTTGGACTTGGTGCCTTATCAACTCTCGGGGCCGGTCTTTGGAATAGAGCTACAACAGCACTTCCTGGTGCAGCAGGAACAGCGGCAAGAACGGAGGCCTCAAAGGCAAGAACCGGAGTGGCAGGAAACGTCACAGAAGCCCAACAAAGCTGCACAGCCGACAAAGCAAAAATTGGAGGAGACCTTAAATCTACTATTTCTGCGTGGGTGTCAGCTTATGCAAAAACACAAGGCATTCCACCCAAAAGCGTTGAGGTTATATCAGGTGGAACATTTGATTTGAATACTCTGGTAACATCAGGGCCTAAACGCTAATCGCGTAAAACGCTTTGATACAAAAGCGGAGACATCACATCTCGGTAAAATTTCTTCGCAGCGTCATGTCGGTTGGTTCCGGCATGACGTTGTTCCAAAAGTAAAAAATTCCACTTTTTAGCACGATGTCCACCGCGCCCATCCCTTGGCCGATAAGGGGGGTAATTCTGCGGCCAGACGTTCCATCACATCCAGTTTCGCCCAGCAATACAAGGCCACATCGCATCCTGCCTGAAGGGATAAATTCGCTCTGTCCGGAATGGATCCATATTTTTCCAGAGCCTTCATATCCAGATCATCGGTCAACAATAATCCCTGAAAACCGATTTGCCCGCGAATGACATCCTGAATCACTGTTCTGGATAAGGTAGACGGCAGATCCGGATCAATTTTATCATAGACAATATGCGCCACCATTCCCCACAGCTTTGCCGCGATTGGGGACGTCGCCAATGCCCGAAACGGATAAAAATCGGTTTCTGCCAACACCTCTGGCGCGGCCGAGACCACCGGCAACGCCAGATGACTGTCCGCTGTGGCCCGTCCATGCCCAGGGAGATGTTTGATAATCGGTTGCACCCCTGCGTTTAAAAAGGCTTCGGCCGTGACCGCTGCAGCTTGGGCCACACAGCGCGGATCCGAAGAATACGCCCGATCCCCGATTACCTGATGCGTTTCCGGAAACAGAACATCGCAGACAGGAGCGCAATTGGTATCGATACCGATATCCCTCAACATCGCCGCCATTGCCCCCATATCACGGCGCAAATTGTCGGTGTCCCCACACGATGTAATCTGATCCCCGAAATATTTGGCAGGCGGAAATTCCGGCCATTGCGGCGACCTGAGGCGGGCCACGCGGCCACCTTCCTGATCAATCATAATCGGGCAATGCCAGCCAACGGTACTCCGTAATTGATCCGTCAGCTTCCGGAGTTGCTCGGGCGATTTGCAATTACGCCCGAACAGAATAAAGCCGAAAGGCTGTGCCGCCGAAAACAAAGATCTTTCGGCCATGGTCAAGGTTTCTCCCTCGACCGAAAACACGCATGCCAAAGGAAGGGGGCGATCGTCCATAGGAAAAGACCTGTCCCTTACTTTACGACCATGCATCCGCCGCCTGCGCCTTTGATTTTGGCACAGGTCGTAGCGGCCGCATCAGCAGCCAGAGGCCCTGCCTGCACGCGATAGAAAACACCTTTGCTTCCCAAATCGGCTTTCTGGACATGCAACGACAATCCGGACAGGCTGGATGGATACATATTGCGCAGTTTTTCCCATTTGGCACTGGCCTCCGACTCCGACTTAACCGCCGCCAACTGGATATAAGCCTTACCGGATACAACAGGTTTTTTGTCAACCTTTGCATCGGCTTTTATGTCGTCTTTTTTCTCGACCTTTTTGTCGGCCTTTTTCTCAGGCTTCGCAGGAACAGCCGTCCCCGCCTCGGCCTTCAATGTAGCAATCACATTTTTCGGAGTCTCTGCCGTAGGCTTTTCCTCCGGTTTGGTTTCAGGTTTAACTTCAGGCTTTACCTCTGGTTTGGCTTCAGGCTTGACTTCAGGCTTGGCTTTCTCGCCGACAGCCGGAGCCGTTGCCGCAGCTTGGGGCGGGTTTTTCAATTCCTCGTTGGGCGGAGACACCTCTTTCGTCGCATCCGCCAATGTCGGAATAGCCGGAGTCGTAACAGGAGGCGTTGCTGTTTCTGTCGCAGTTTCTGCTGGCGCGGCAGCCTCCTTGCCATGAAACGCTTCGCCTTTTTTCATGGGCTGTTCGCTGTCTTCCAACAGATTTTCAACTTGCCCGTTTTTTGGGGCCTCTTGTCCTGCCGATTTATGCGCCATGGTTTCAAACAAAGCGCTGTCCTTATTCGGGATTGGCATGCCACCCGGCTCTTCCGGAGCCTTTTTAAAATCTCCGGAATCTGCCTGAATCATGGGAACAGTGCCGTCCGGCCCCTGCCCGCCTTTGGATGGCCAGACAGCCCATGCAACAACCGCAACGACGCCCAACACCACGACACCCACAATTATCTTCAGCAACCTGGCCATAGAATCAGGCATAGGGACCGCGTCCTTCCTGCGAATCAGGCTTTCAAAAAACCCTTCGTCATCATCAAACTCATTCTCGTGCCGTGCCATCGTTTTTCCTCTCTTACGTTTTCACACCGATTTATTTTAAATCCCAATACAAATCAAACATCCGTTCATGTTCCCGAATGGCGTACCGATCGGTCATGCCCGCGATGTAATCACACACGACCCGCGCCCGGGCGCAGCGATCCGTTACCCCCCCCGCAATCGCAACACCTTTTTGCCAATGATCCGGCAATAATTTGTAATCATTCAAAAACGCACCAAACAAATCCGGAATGATCCGGAAGACTTTTAAACGGATGCGTTCCAACTCGAAGTTACGATACATTTTTTCGAACAGAAATCTGCGCAACTGGTTGACTTTGTCGTTCATTCCGGAGGAAAACGCTACCAATTGATGTCCTGCGCGCGCCACATCTTCCGGTGATTGGGGGTCACATATCCGCAGATTCTCTTTGCTGGTCTCCAACACATCAATCACCATGGCCCCGATCATTTCGCGGACCAACTCGGATACCAGAACCGATTGCGTGATCTCCGGATAATCTTGACGAATTCGGGCCAAAGGTTCTTGAAACAAATCAAGCGTCGCAATATCCTCCAAGGTAAAGAAGCCTGCAGCCAACCCGTCTTCGACATCATGGTTGTTATAGGCGATATCATCGGCAATGGCCGCCGCCTGCGCTTCAATCGATGCAAATCGGTCAAGTTCCATATCCATTTTCTGCGACAATTCAAACAACGCGAGAGGTAACGTTTCACGCGATATGGCCTCTCCGGTTTTTAAGACTGGCCCGTTATGCTTGGCCACCCCCTCCAACGTTTCCCATGTCAGGTTTAATCCCGACCATAACGGGTATTTCTGTTCCAACGTTGTCAAAATGCGTAAAGACTGGTCATTGTGATAAAATCCCCCCAGATCTTTCATGCACTCTTTCAGGGCATCTTCGCCCATATGGGCAAACGGCGTGTGCCCCAGATCATGTGACAATGCCACTGCTTCGGCCAAATCTTCATTGACCATCAAGGCCCGCGCCAATGTTCGCGCAATCTGCGCCACTTCAATCGTGTGGGACAGGCGCGTGCGATAATGATCGCCTTCGTGATAGACAAACACCTGGGTCTTATACTTCAACCGGCGAAACGCCGATGTGTGGATAATCCGGTCCCGATCCCGTTGGAACGGCGTGCGGTAACGGCTTTCGGGCTGAAAGACGCCGCGCCCCCGCGACCGATCCGGACGACACGCATACGACGCCAGCGGCAACGCACAGTAATTATAAGCAAAGGGAGAATCAGTGGACATAGGAAAGACTTTACCTCTCCCCTCCCTTGGGTTCAACTTATAAAAAAGCAATGAGAGGGCAGCAAAAATCCATGTCACGGCAAACATAAAAAATGCCCATAAAATATATAAATAAAATACTTGAAATACATATTTCAAATATGATAAAAACATTTCGTAAACTGTAATTCCACGAATAGGGGCTATCCATGATCATCGTATATTGGGCATTTTTATTGGCCATCACGGCATTTTCAACGTCGTCCTATGCCGGCGACACCCTCGCGCGCATCAATGAAACACAGACCGTGCACTGCGGATATGTGGAATACAGTCCCGCCCTGATCAAAGACATGAAAACAGGAATCTGGTCAGGATTTAATGCCGATATTATGAAGGAAGTGGGACAACGGCTGGATCTGAAGGTCGAGTTCTCATCCCCCACAGGATGGGCCACGGTTGTGGCCGACCTGAACACCAAGAAATTCGATATGCTGTGCAGCGGTTTCTGGGTTCATCCGAATGTCGGAAAATTTGCCCTGTTCTCGCGCCCCTTTATTTTCCAGCCCGTCTTTGTTGTGGCCCGTGCAAATGATGCGCGCTTTGACCATCCTTTGGATTTGAACTCTCCTGACCTTAAAATGGTTGCATTAGAGGGAGATAACCCCGTCAATATTGCCAAAGCCGATTTCCCGAAAGCCAAAATTCTGGAACTCCCGAACATGACCGATTTTTCTCAAGTATTGGTCAATGTTGCAGACGGGCGGGCTGACTTCACCATCGTTGATGCCTACACATTCGGAGCCTATGCCAAGAATAATCCCGGAAAATTAAAACTCGTCAACACGCACCACCCCGTACGCGTTTATCCCGTGAGTTTCGTGTTTAACAGCAACGACAGTGTATTCCGCGACGCCGTAAATGCGGCCTTGGATGAAATGATATTGGATGGCACAATGGACAAGATCTTTCAAAAGATCGACATTTACCCACATGCGTTTTATCGCGCCACCATCCCTTATAAAGATCCATCGGCCACACCATGATATCCCTCGCCCAAATCAAAGCCGCCCGCGCCCTTCTTAACTGGACACAAGACACACTTGCCAAGGCTGCTGGCTTATCCCTCCCCGCCATCAACAATCTGGAACGCGGGTTGACCAGCCCGCGCAAAGATACGCTGGCAGCCATTGAAACAGCCCTGACAACGGCGGGAGTGGAATTTCTGGACACCTCCGGTGTTCGCCTGAAAACACCGGATGTCCGGATACACATCATCGAAGGGC
The DNA here is from genome assembly GCA_964570705.1 of uncultured Micavibrio sp. GTDB lineage: Bacteria > Pseudomonadota > Alphaproteobacteria > Micavibrionales > Micavibrionaceae > UBA1573. Next base: position 5,896 of record CAZMZK010000042.1, on the reverse strand, counting down.
CGGATTGGCTGCACGTCTATGATCAGGATATTTTCTCGGTCCTCCGCAGCTCGGGTGATGAAATCCTCCATCTGTCTTGCGACAATCGTTTGTGGATGATTTATGGCAGCACAACCAATCATGAATATGTGGCGCACCGGAATAAAGTCGGCTTTACCGAACGCATTCTGGTGCCGGATACTCTGGATTATATCACCAGCCCCGCCGATGCCTACCGGACGCTCCCCGCCCATAACTTTGGCCGTGTCGACACGCAAATTTACGGAGACCGTGTGGCCCAGAT
>CAZMZK010000042.1:0-5513 GCA_964570705.1 uncultured Micavibrio sp. | reverse complement strand
AAAAACGGCGTTAGCTTGATGATAAAAACGACAAATAATCAGAAGAAGATAGAGACCACCTATTTACTCTACCAGCTTTTTAGCAACATGTTCTTTGTGAGCGCTATTTGGCTTTATTTTTATCGCTTGTTTATTACGGATGCCCAAGTCGGAATTTTAGATAGCATGGCCTTTACCCTGGGACTTATCGCGGAAGTTCCATCCGGTGCTTTGGCAGATAAATTTGGTCGGGGTAAGATTGCAAGACTTGGTTTAATATTTGCCGGTTCGGGATTATTTATTCAAGCTATTGGAGGAGGTTTTCTGCCCATCTTCATCGGTCAAAGCATTATGATGATTGGAATGTCTTTTGTTTCAGGGGCGGATGAAGCTCTCTTTTTTACAAAACTTGATTACAATCGTGAATCCAACCAATGGCGGAAATTGGTAACAAAAGGATCTCAGGTATCCCTAATAGGCGGGCTTGCCGCCACTTTGTTAGGAGGATGGCTCCACACCATAAACCCGCATATTCCATGGATACTGACCGGGATAGCCTTCTTTATATCAGCCTTACTTATATGGGAGCTAAAAGATACACAACCAACCAAAGAGAAACTTTCTATTTCAGATGAAATAAGGACTTATTTTGAAGGAATCGTGGATGGCTTTCAACAGTTTTCATCTTCACGCCTGTTGAGATACGTGCCAATCATATTAACGATTCAAGCCCTCTTCTACGCAACAAGCTGGGGACTGCTACGAATAATACTACTTGATCGCTTCCACTTTAATCCGTTTATGGGATCCGTCATTGTGACGGCCTGTAGTGTGATAACTATCGGAATTCTGAGTGGGGTTCATAAATACTCTGAAAAAATTGACGAAAAAATCGCCCTGAGTGTGATCGGAGTTTCTGCTGCCCTAAGCCTTCTGATATCCATACCTGACATTGGCGCATGGGGTGCTGGCGTGATTTTCACTTTATATGCGGGCGAGAGAATTCTTTACCCATTTTTGAGCGAAACCATCAATAATCATGCCAACGATCAACATCGGGCCACAACAATTTCAGTAGCTTCTTTCTTTAAAGTTCTGCCATATATCGGCCTTGCACCAATGATCGGGGCTTTGAATAACAACAATCACCTCGAATATTTTTTGCTTCTCTGGCCTGTTCTTATTTTCTTGGCTCTTGGTTTTTATGGGACAGTTGGAAATAAAAGCTCCCCCAAAAGCTAGCGTTTTTCGCGCTCCCTTCAATCACATAAAAAAAGCGGGCTGATCGGCCCGCTTTGGAATTCTGGTATATCCCGATAATTACTAGGCGTCGGCCAATTCGGCAGATTTTTGCACCATCTCGGCAGCTTGACGTGGCGCGGCCACAATGCTGCTTGGCAAGCCAAGATCATCGTCCTGCGCATAATCATTCCCTTCATTCCCGAGAGAATCATCATCTTCATCCACAGGCTGAGCCGGTTGGTTGGCCTTCATTGCCAGATATTGCGCATAGGCGGCCGAGGCTTCCTCATAACGTGGATCGAATGGATCCGGCGCATATTCGTCTTCCCAGCTGCTGATCACACGTTGGTAATGTTCGGCATATTGCAAATAGCTTTCCGCCAGAACGCGATCGCCTGCCGATGCCGAGTCCTTGGCCAAAGCCAGATATTTTTCGACGATCTGGTAAGCGGTTCCACGAATGCGGACATCCGGCCCGTTGCTATCAAATACTTTGTTCTTATTGGTGACTGTCCGGCGTTGCTGATGCTGGCCACCACCGCCACGATTGCTATTATTGCTCCCGTTATTATTACGCATTCTCCGTGCGGTTGATCCGTATCGCATGTGCTCTCCTTAACTTGTTTCCCCTGATTCGGTAAAACTCACCTTCAGCTTACCCGATTGTGGATAAGTTGAAAAGTCCTTTTCATCTCAAGGACTACGCTATGTAGTTTTTTGAACCGATCCACGCCACAACATCCTGTGTTGTCATGTTCCGATGTGCGTGGACAAGGTGAGAGTGCCGTGTTCGATCTGTTTATTCAAGAGATGCGTCAATGGTTTTTTTAGTTATCCCCATACGTGATTTTTAACACCCGTGGCACCCCTCCCAAATCGGGCACCACACGAATCAGAGTCGCGCCAGACTCTGCCACGATTCGCGCAAGATCATCCCCCTGCCCGATACCGAACTCGAACAAAACGATCCCGTTCGTCTCCAAATATTTTTTCAGATTCGACAACAAGAATTTATAGGGATCCAATCCGTCTTTTCCTCCATCCAAGGCCAGAATCGGATCATGATTCTTCACTTCGACCTGTAAATTCCGAATCTCTGCCGATGGAATATAGGGAGGATTCGACACAATCAGATCAAATCGCGAATCCGGTGGCAACGGATCACACCATGATCCCTGCAAAATCGTCACCCGTTCGGACAGCCCCAAACGTGCGGCGTTGGCGCGGGCGGTCACACAGGCCCCTTCGGACAGATCGACACCGACTCCGACTGCATCGGGAAATTCCTGCAACAAGGACAACAGGATGCACCCCGTCCCCGTCCCCAGATCCAGAATGCGGCGCGGCGGTGGGCCGGTGAGATCCAGAGCCGTTTCAATCACCGTTTCTGTATCGGGCCGCGGTTCCAACGTATCCGGCGACAGATAAAAGCGCGATGTCCAGAAATCACGATACCCCAGAATGCGCCCCAGAGATTCGCCCGCAATCCGGCGATCGAGAATACCCTGAATCGTCGCGGCAACCTCCGGCGACAGAGGGGCGTTTTTGCGAAAGAGAATTTCTGATTTGGAAAGGCCCGCGACATCCTCCATCAGGATTCGCGCCTCCAGATCCGCGGTCTCTATACCGGCCTGCGCCAATCGTGTTTTGATATCGTGATACAGCATAACAAACGATTGACCGGATTACTGAAACGCGACTTCGTCAAAGCTGCGCAATTTGCGGCTGTGCAAATGCTCTGGCCCTGTCTCGCGCAATAACCGCATGGTCAACAATCCGATTTGCAGATGTTGCTCCACCCGTTGGCGATAGAAACTTTCGGCCATTCCGGGCAATTTCAACATGCCGTGCAGCGGTTTATCCGACACACAGAGCAACGTCCCGTACGGCACGCGGAAGCGGAATCCATTGGCGGCAATCGTCCCGGATTCCATATCCAGAGCGATGGCGCGGGATTGGCTTAACCGTGCATTTTTACGAATATTCGGACGCAATTCCCAATTCCGGTCATCCACCGACGCCACCGTCCCCGTGCGCATGATTTTTTTCAAATCATAGCCCTTTAATCCCGTCACATCCTCCACCGCTTTTTCCAAAGCCAGCTGGATTTCCGACAAGGCCGGAATGGGAATCGACGGATGCAAATCGCGGTACAACACATTGTCTTCGCGCAAATAGCCATGTGCCAGACAATAATCGCCCAGATTTTGGGAATTCCGCAATCCCGCACAATGCCCCAACATAATCCACGCATGCGGACGCAGGACAGCAATATGATCGGTGATGGTTTTGGCATTGGATGGCCCCACCCCAATATTGATCATGGTAATGCCGGACCCGTCCGGACGTTTCAGGTGATACGCCGGCATTTGCGGCATCCGGCGCAAATTGTCCCCCGCCATGTCCGGCGGATTATCAAGATTATTTTTGTTATAGGTGATTTTGTTTCCTGGCTCGACAAAGGCGGAATATTCGGCACTGGCGGCCCGCATGTCGGCGTTGTCGGTGGGCGCCATCAAGCTATGCGCGATCTTGATAAATTCATCAATATAGAATTGGTAGTTGGTAAAGATCACATAGTTCTGGAAGTGGATCGCATTGGTGGCGGTGTAATGTTTCAATCGCAACAACGAAATATCCACGCGCGGCGCGATAAACAAGGACAAGGGGCTATCCTCGCCCTCTGCCGGAAAGTAATTCCCGTTGGCAATCTGGTCATCCATAATCGCCAAATCCGGCAGATCAAACACATTCGGCAACAATTCCATATGCTGCGCGGTCAAATCGCCTTCGACATGAAAATCTTCCCCCAGAATAAAATGAATGGGGATCGGGGTATCGCTCACCCCTACCTCGACCGGAACATGATGATTTTTGATCAACAGGGCGATTTGCTCTTTATAATAATGATCAAAAATATCCGGACGGGTCAATGTGGTGGAATACGTTCCCGGCTTGGACACAAAGCCATAGGACAGACGGCTATCAACCCGTTTGGCGTTCTCCACGGTAATGCGCATATAAGGATAATTGGCCGAGATCCGCTCTTTGGGGATATCACCGCTTTTGGAAAATTCGGAAAACCCTTTTAACAAATGTGCCCGCGACTCGTCATAAATCGCCTTGATCGCCTCAAACGCTTCATCGGCATCGGTAAATTTCTTGGATTTATTAAACGACATTAAAAACGACATGGACTTTTCCTCTTCTACCCAGAATACAGGAAAAACCCAACCACGTCCACCGAGCAGCGAATCATTACATCATATCGCCAGCCTTAAAGACTCCATATCGTGTATTGCCAACATCCGAACCTCATCGATAGAAACATTTTTAAGATCTAATGGATCTCCCATGGGGGCTTGATGGATAAAACATTGCGAAGAATCCCCCCCTTTTTCAAAGATAACGATATCTCCAGCGTCCAGCTGAAAAACTTCTTTTCCTATCAGATATTCTGGATCAATTGTTCCCACACCATCTATCCAAACATCGTTCATTTCTCCTAACTGATCCGGTGTTTCTCCCCAAAAAAATGTTCCTGCCCCTTGAACAATCTCCAGAGCACGAAAAGAAATTGAACGAGTAAAATCCTTCTTAGTGTCCGTTTAAAAACTTTTGGCGCATTTCTGCGGCTTCTGTCATCCTCCGCCACGTGGAGATTTTGCGAAAGCAAAACGGAACGCGTGCGGGGGATCCAGTTAATAGGTGCGGCAAAGCCGCACAAATCATAGAGAAAATGCGAATGAAATTCCGGATTTCCCTAGAATCATAACGGATTTGGGCAATGACGTACTTTATAGTATGACGCTAGAAAACCTTAGATTTCTGCGGAAAAGTTTTTGAACGGACTCTAAGACCTGAGTGCCGGAAAGTGGGGGACCCAATGATCATGAATAGGTTTAAACCTCTGTGTAAGAGTTTGTATTTACCCCCATGGAATCAGACTTTTCAACTTTATGGGATCCCTATTCTAGGGCGTGTCATCAATTCTAATCTTTTGGACTGCGAACCGCACATTATTTATGTCCCTTGGGCTTCCGTTTCTCAAATACGTCTGTGTATTCTGCGATACGGTTCTCGAAAAGCGCGGTTCTCGTCACAAAATCTGTCAATTGATGACACGCCCTAAACTTGAGAGTGGCGTGAATTATTTTATTTGTTTTTTGTAATTTAGGGCTTGAAATTTATTTTAAATGTCGCTAAAGATGTCGATCTCAACGACGAATACGTCAGATGCGCGATTAGCTCAGCGGTAGAGCAACTCGTTTACACCGAGTGGGTCGGGAGTT
>CAZMZK010000041.1:0-11466 GCA_964570705.1 uncultured Micavibrio sp. | reverse complement strand
ACTTTTTCGATCATGATGTCTATCTGTGTAATCGGTATTGATGCGGTTTTCAATGGGGTAAAATATATATTGACATAATATTAATGAGTGGTGTATTGTCAGCGGCAATTCAACAGTAATTTTATGGAGGTAAACGTGGGTTTTGTTTCAAAGATTGTCAGTGGTGTGTTTGCGGTAGGCGTTGCTTTTGGTTCAGTAAATAATCCATCTTATGCTGGACAAGATGATGCTAACCCCGCCCCTTTGAACAGTGCCAGTTCAAGCACAGCGTCCGGGGGCCCAAACATCTTAATTTTCTATCCCCCCGGCGCAAAAGATTTTTTGAAACCAGGGCAGGCATCTCTGGCAGATCAAAAATATGTACTTATGGCAGCATGGGATGTTGCTATCGCAGGGGAAAAAGCACAACAAAATGATGAAGTGTTAAAAGCAAAATTGCAACACATGGGGTGTGCAGTAGGGGACAGGTTTACAAGTGGGACTTATGTGAAGGCCTGTGCTTGGAACTTAGGGATAAAATAACGTATACGTCGTTTGGTTAATGATCCGAAAAAAGAGCCCCCTCACCCAACCCTCTCCCCATTGGGGTGAGGGTTGGGTGAGGTACGTTTACAAACGTTCCAATATCTCCTGCAATCGTTTTCTTTGATCAAGACGCGCGATGCTTTGCTGCAGCATGTGGACAGACCTCTGCGTGTCCGGATGATGCGTCAGGGCATAAATGCCCTCCGTCAATCGCTCCGTGGAGGCCTGATCAGAAAACACCATCCGACAGACTCCTGCCTTCTGGAGCCGTACACCATGCAGAGATTGGTCCATATTCTGGGGAACAGATATGATAGGAACACCATGCGACAACGCATGATACGTTGTTCCCGTACCCCCATTACACACAACAAGATCCGACAGCCGTAACACCTTATCAATGGGGACAAAAGGCGCCACGTACACATCCTTCATATCCAGAGATTTATAATCATATCCAGAACTGGATAACAACACCTGATATCCCGTTGCCCTTAACGCTTCGACCGCCTGCGGAACAATGTGATGCGCTCCTGTACTCCCCATGGACAGATACGCCACAGGCTTTCCGGTAAACTGTGTTGGCCAGTGATCCGGCCAAGGGAATTCTGCATTATGCCAGATAATCGGTCCGATAAAATGATGATGATCTGGTAAGTCTATATCAGGGTATAAATCTTCCAGATCTGCGAAAAGCGCATGATCTCCGGCCAAATAGAAATCCGATAGATTTTTGAACTCTCCCAATCCGGCCTTTCGGGCCAAGGGATGATCGTAAAAGAATTCATTGACCTGCCGCAACATAGCCCTCAGCACAAACGGAGAAATGATCGGCTCGACCACAGAACTCAATGTACGACCAAAAATCCTGACCGGTTGAATAGGAGGCAATACCCCCTGCTTTTCAAACCCCGCAGACCAATGACACTGATTCACATTCAGAAAAGGAATACCATGCATGCGGGCCGGGATATAGGCTGTCTGCCTGAAATCCCCCAGAATAACATCCGGCAAAATCGCATCGACCAAACGACTATCTTCCTGTGTATCGCGGATCAACTCGTCGGGCTTAAAAATAAATTGGGCCCGATATAACCGATCGTTAAAGTCCCGGGATGACAAAGACGAAATAGGGTATAGCTGAATATAGGGATTCGCAGGCAACAAGTATTTGAAATACGTTTCGGATGTCGCAAAATGGACCTGATACCCCAAAGACTCTAGATCGCACGCAATCTTCCACATTCTGGTTGGATGCGCCATAGAAATAGCATTGGCGAACAAAAGCACTTTTTGCGAGAGTCTAGACATAAAATAAAATCTTTATAAATTTTGAATACCGGAATACAATCAAGCACCTGCACCCGTCCCGATGAAAACGTCAGTATTAATGCCTGACCAGAAAAAAGGCCCATCACTATACTCCTCGGAGATTCTCTCACAGCGAGATCAAAAATTCAAGGCGGGGCACGTGCATTGACAAAGATACTCCATTCTTGGTTCCGGTTGCCTCTCTGGTCTGACATCTGTGATTCCGCCAAAATAATTCTTTGCATTCTTCTGGATTTTCCGGTACAACCACCCGGTCTTATCGGTACGAAAGCTGGGGCTTGCCTTACCTTATCCTCTGGCGATACAGGCATATTTTATTCTCCGAAGAGGAAATAACGTCATGGCACACGCAGCAGCCAATATTATAGATCGTGAGGAGTCGTCTGAATTTGCCGCCCTTCTCGCTGGTACTCTCAATAACAAAAGCAAATTTACCGGACAAGTTGTCAAAGGTCGTATCGTCGGGGAAACCGCCGATTTCGTCATTGTGGACGTGGGTCTGAAATCCGAAGGGCGAATTCCAAAACGCGAATTCAGCATGCCGGGTCAGGATCCTGAAATCCGCAGCGGCGATAGCGTCGAAGTTTTCGTCGAGCGCATGGAAGATCGTGACGGGTTTACCGTTCTCTCCCGTGAAAAAGCCCGCCGCGAAGAAGTCTGGGTCGTTCTGGAAAAATCATGCGAAAACAAAGAGCGCGTGACAGGTATCATTTACTCCCGCGTCAAAGGTGGTTTCACCGTTGATTTGGGTGGCGCCGTGGCCTTCTTGCCAGGGTCGCAAGTGGATATCCGTCCTGTGCGCGATGTATCGCCACTGATGGGAACACCACAGCCTTTCATGATCCTGAAAATGGACCGCCAACGTGGTAACATTGTTGTGTCCCGTCGCGCTGTTCTTGAGGAAAGCCGCGAAGAGGCACGTTCGGAATTGATGGGCCAACTTCGCGAAGGTTCCATCGTTAACGGCGTGGTCAAAAACATCACCGATTACGGTGCGTTTATCGACCTCGGCGGTGTGGATGGTTTGCTCCACGTGACCGATATTTCCTGGAAACGTGTCAACCACCCATCCGAAGTTCTGAGCGTTGGTCAATCCATCGAAGTTCAGATCATTCGTTACAACGAAGAAAACCAACGTATCTCCCTCGGGATGAAACAACTGGAATCCGACCCATGGTTGGAAGCATCCCAGAAATACACCCCAGGTATGCGTTGCACCGGTAAAATCACCAATATCACCGATTACGGTGCATTTGTTGAATTGGAATCCGGCATCGAAGGTCTGGTTCACGTGTCCGAAATGTCTTGGACCAAGAAAAACGTTCATCCAAACAAAATCGTTACCCCAGGACAGGACGTTTCTGTTCAGGTTCTCGATATCGATATGGAGAAACGTCGCATTTCCTTGGGTATTAAACAAACCCAAGACAACCCATGGTCTGCTTTTGCGGCAAGCCATCAGGTTGGTCAAGACATCGAAGGTGAAATCCGTAACATCACCGAATTCGGCCTGTTTGTTGGCCTGTCCGGCGATATCGACGGTATGGTTCACCTGTCGGATGTATCGTGGGACGATGCAACGGAAGACGCTCTCAAAGCCTACAAAAAAGGTGACATGGTCAAAGTCCGCATTCTGGACATTGATGCCACCAAAGAACGTGTGGCTTTGGGCTTGAAACAACTGACCGAAAACAAAGCTGCTGGCGCATTGGCTGGTATCGCAAAAGGTCAAGTTGTTACCTGCACCGTTACCGCTGTGGACGACAAAGGAATCGAAGTTCAAGTGAACGAGACAGTAAAAGGGACGATCAAACGTGCCGACCTGTCGCGTGAACGTTCGGAACAACGTCCTGATCGTTTCGCCGTGGGTGAAAAAGTCGATGCCAAAGTTATCAGCATCGATTCCAAGAAAAACCACTTGGGTCTGTCCATCAAACAACGTGAAATCGACGAAGACAAAGCCGCTATGGCCGAGTTCGGTTCCACCGAGTCGGGCGCATCCTTGGGCGATATCTTGGGTGCCGCTTTGAAAGATGTTAAAAAATAAGATGTGATTGTCTGATCACAAACAAAAAGCCGGAGGCCAGTGCTTCCGGCTTTTTTATGCCCTTTTGCGGCCATCTTTGCTGCCTTGCCCGTGCAACTAAAACATTGTAAGGTTAGGAGCGTTTTTGAATGTCAAAGGTTTTTCGCAATGGGTGTATTTGGCTTGCTTAATTTTCACTCTTTCTCGCCCCCTGCGCAAGCAGGGGACGTTAATCCTTTCTTTCTCTGGATTCCCCGAATGAGTCGGGTAATGATGTTTGTGGCGCTGGCGTGTGTGTTATCCTCATCCCCCGCCCACGCGGCCCTGAATATCCCCATTACGGTCAATCTCTCTGAATCCGTGAATGTGACAGGCACACCACAAATCGCGGTCGATGTCGGGGGCACTACACGCTATGCGACTTACACATCTGGCACTGGAACCAATGCGCTGACCTTTACTCTTGCGCCACAAGCCGGAGATGTCGATCTGGATGGCGTTACCGTCGCATCGCCGATCCAATTAAACGGCGGAACCATCAAAGACACCAAAGGCAACAATGCCACCTTAACCTTTACTCCTCCCAATACCGCAAACGTCAAAGTCAATTATCCATCTTTGGGGATGGATTTTGTTTATGATGCTGATGGGCGATATACCCTCAATGGTACAGCTTACAATGACCTCCCATCCTTTCTGACCGCCACCGGAGGATCTTTTACCCGCGCCAGCATCGGTACCTATTTTGACAGCGCAGGTGTCATGCAAACAGCCGCATCCGGCGCCCCTCGTTTTGACTACGCCCCCGTCACCCACGCCGCCAAAGGCATTTTGATCGAGGAAAGCCGGACGAATTTAGCCAAAAACAGTGAAAATATTTCTGCATGGAATAATAACACATCCCTGACCATTACATCGGACGCAGTAACAGCCCCCAATGGCACCATGACCGCAGATACAACAAATTCCGTTGGATCAACGCGATATATGAGTGCCTCAGTCACCAGTGGAGCACAATATACATACAGTTTCTTTGTAAAGCCCACAGATATTACCAGACAAATTTATCTGTATGTCGATGGGACTGCGGGGGCAGGATCCTGTCGTATTGTTCCCTCTACCGGTGCTATTTCCAACACGTCTGGCACATATAACTCAGCCGGACTTATCTCGGTTGGAAATGGATGGTATCGCCTATATATGGTGTTTACCCCGACAACAACAGGCAATCAGGCCGTTCATATTTACCCCCTTAATTCCAATGTCACCGCATGGTGGGGAGCTCAGCTCGAAGCGGGTGCTTTTCCTACCTCCTATATCCCTACCACCACCGCAGCCGTCACACGGGCTGCGGATGCTTTAAATCTTCCAACAGGAAGTTGGCACACATCCGGAGCGGGAACGCTTTATGGACAAGGCATTTACGACATGACGGGGAGCACCGTGTCCCGCGGAATGGTCTATCTGGATGACGGTTCACCAAATAATGCGGCAGGAATGTATCTTGGCGACAATCTTTCTCCGCGAAAAATGGGGTTACAAGTTATGAATGGAGGTGCTGGCCAAGCCTCTGCATATTCTGGCACTTATACAGCCGGAAACTTGATCAAAGGGGCCATGGCCTACCAAACCGATGATGTGATTGCGGCTTTCGATGGCACCCTGACAACCGCAGACACCTCGGCGATCATACCCCCTTATTCACGCTTTATTGTTGGGAATTTGCGGGGATATTGGGGAAATATGACAGGTCATGTCCAGAAAGCACGCTACTACCCCACCCGCGTAACAGACACCCAATTGCAACTCCTCACGCAGTAGGAAACGAGAGCAAGAACGAGAGTAAGTAAGCTGTGATCTCTACAGCCCCCGTGATGGGAAAAAGGCGCAGAAAAATCTGTCAATTAATGACACGCCCTAGCTCGGAATCGTAATATGCGTCCCTTTATGGGCCAGCGTTTCAAACAGAATTTTATCCGTTCCTGTCATCCAGACTTGACCGCCAATCCGCGCCAACAGATCATACAAGACGGCGCGACGATGCGGGTCCAGATGTGCCGCCACTTCATCCAGCAACAAAATAGGAGGAGCTCCGCGCTCCATACGGATCAGGTCGGCATGCGACAATACCAATCCGATTAACAAGGCTTTCTGCTCACCCGTCGAACATTGCGCCGCCGGCATGGCTTTGGCCGCATAGGTCACCAGAAAATCGGTTTTATGTGGCCCCTGCGCCGCCCCGCCATAAATAGAATCTTCTTCCCGCGACTGGAGCAACCGTGCCCGAAAATCGTCTTCGATCTGCAGGGCTGATTTTTGCGTGATATCGCGTTCCAACACCCCTGCCAAAGCCAATTCCGCCATCGGAAACTCCGCCGGAAATTCCGGACTGGAGCGCATACGACACACGGCCTGCAACCGCTCGACAAACTGGGCGCGTGCCGCTGCTACCGCCACTCCGCTTTCGGCCATTTGCATTTCCAGAGAATCAAGCCAAGCCGCGAGATTCGGCGCCCCGCCGCCGCCCCCCGCTTCTTTCAACAAACGCGCCCGTTGGGCCATCGCATTTTCATACCGCGTCATCCGTCCGGCATGACCGGAATCAAAATGAAACACCATGCGATCCAGAAATTTGCGCCGCGAAGATGCCGCCTCGATAAACAAGCGATCCATTTGCGGCGTGAGCCACAAACACGCCAGATACTCCGCCAATTGCGTCTGGCTTTTGGCGACCTCGCCCTGAATATGCACCACGCGCTTTTCCTTGACCGGATCACGCCCCGTGCCCATGCGAATATCGCCGTATTGGGTAGACACGACGCACGACAGACTCCACGGCGCATCCGTCACATTCCGGTTTTGAAAATCAGAAAAATCCGCACTGCGCATCCCTTTTCCCGGGGAAAACAGCGACACAGCTTCCAAAAGATTGGTTTTCCCCGCGCCATTTGCTCCGGTCAGAACCACAAAATCCGGCGACAATCCAGACAAGGCCATATCCGTATACGACCGGAAATTTTTTAAACGAAGATGGGATAAAGCGGACATGGATGAGCGAAGATATACAGATCTGTCATATATTGACTGTGAACAAAAATAATACCCTCTCCCTGCTACGCTTCGCTCGCCTTCCCTCCCCCTAAGGGGGAGGGATCAAGGGAGAGGGTTAATTAAAAATCACACGCGCAAAGGCATTAAGACGTAGAGTGCGCTTGGATCGCTGGTGTCTTGAATAATCGTCGGCGCAGAGGGATCGGACAAGGTTAAACGGCATCCATCCCCATCGACTTGGGACGTAATATCCAACAAATAACGCGCGTTAAAGCCAATCTCAAGCGCGGTTGTTTCGGATTGCACTTCGATATCTTCTTTGGCACTTCCAGCCTCGGGCGAATTGGCAGAAAGGGTCATGGTTTTGCCGTTCAGCGTAATCTTGACCGCACGGGATTTACCGTCCGAAATCGTGGATACGCGGTCAATGGCCGATGAAAAGATTTTCGGATCGACTTCCACCACTTTGTCGTTTCCGGCAGGAATGACGCGTTGGTAATCCGGGAAAGTTCCATCAATCAATTTGGACGTCAAAACGATATGATCGAATTCAAAGGTAATTTTGTTCTCCGACAACCGGACCGTAATCACATCGGCGGCCTCTTCCAGCAATTTGCGAATCTCGAGAACCGTTTTGCGGGGAATAATGACCCCTGGCATTCCGGCCGCACCTTCTGGCAACGGCATTTCAAATCGTGCCAAGCGGTGACCATCGGTGGAGACCGCACGCAAGACCGCAACACCCTCATTTTCCGTTGCATGCACATAAATGCCGTTCAGGTAGTAACGGGTTTCTTCGGTGGACATCGCAAACTTCGTGCGATCAATCAACGCGCGCAGATCCGCGGCACGCACGGAAAACGTGACCGGAAATTCTCCACCGCCAAATTGCGGAAAATCGGACACAGGCAAGCTGCTCAAGCGAAAATCAGACCGGCCGGCTTTCACGGTGATAAAATTGCCCGAAGGATCCAGTTCCAGTGTCACCTTGGACAAATCCGGAAATTTACGGATAATATCGTGCAACGTCACGGCCGGGGCTGTTGTTTGCCCCTCTTTGATCACGTCGGCGGCAATCGCCTCGGTCATTTCGATGTCCATATCGGTGGTAGCCAGAGACAGCATCCCGTCTTCCGCCTTTAACAACACGTTGGACAAGATGGGAATAGTGCTTCTGCGTTCGACAACGCTCTGGACGTGAGCCAAAGCACGAAGGAGAGCGGCGCGATCAATACTGAATTTCATCGGAAATAATCCTCTGTCAAAAACGATTTTCTAAAATTGAATGACAGAACTATAGCACATCCCCCGAAAAGACCAAGAACCTCCTGCAAATATTCGATGTTTTACACAGGCAAGATGCCATATTCCCGTTGACAGCCCACCATATTTATCATAATAAGCGCGCATAGGTGTGTGCCATGGCAAAAAATTTCCGCGATGTACAAGGATTTGTGTTCGATTTCGATGGTGTTTTTTATGCGTATAAATTCTTCACTGGTAATTTCAATCACTTTTATGAAACAGTTAAAGCAAAAATTGCGACATCCCTCCTAAAAAACTATGGAATGACGTTCTCTCTTGCCAAAGAACTGGCCCATAATGGCCACAAGACATACGGCGATGCGATTACAGGATTTTGTGTCTGGGCCCAAGAAAATGATGTTGATCCCGAAAGTTTTAAAGCCGCCTTATTTGCAGAATATCATAAAAATCTTCGAACGGCCCTCCTGAAGCTCTCTCCCCATATTTTTGAGAACCGCCGTGATTTACAATCAGCATTTAACCTCTCGCAGGGACTGGTTAAAAACGGGATTGCCACGCATAGTTGCGCCCAAAACTTGGCACGCCCCTTTCTGGAATCCATGGGGATTCGTCAACACTTCGAAGATGCCGCGATTATCGGATTACCCGATGGTAATTATACATTAAAACACACCGATCCCCGCCTGATTGAACTGGCCTGTGCGGCAATGGGCCTTCATCCCGATGACATCGCTTTTGTGGAAGACACCCCAAGAAACCTGAAAACATTTAAAGACAAATATCCAAGTGCTGTGACCATTTATATTCATCATGGCCGCCCGCTTGCCCCCCTTCCCGATTACATTGATCTCCAATTCTACAATATTCTCGAGATGAAACGCGCATGGTCTGAAAGCCTCAAAGAAACCGGAAAAATTATATCTCTTTCAAATCCTGCAGCAGCCACACACCTTGCTCTTTCGGCCCCTTGATGGCATGCAGAAAAAACTATGCGATCAACACCAACCATTCATCTTCGGTCAGGACCATAACCCCCAAATCCCGCGCTTTGGCGAGTTTGGATCCCGCATCATCCCCCGCAATCACGTAATCGGTTTTGCCGGAGACACTTCCCGCGACCTTGGCCCCCAAGGATTCGGCTTTGGCCTTGGCTTCGGCCCGTGTCATCTTGACCAACGTTCCCGTAAACACCACGGTTTTTCCGGCAACCGGACTGTCGGTGCGTTGCGGGCGGGCATAATCGGTGACCGTCACTTTTTGCAGCAAGGCGGCCACCACATCCCGATTATGCGGTTCCGCAAAAAACGCGAGAATATCGCCCGCCACACCGACGCCGATATCTTCGATGGAGGTCAATTCATCCAAGGACAATGTGGGGTGTTCCGGGGCAGTAAAAGGAGCCGCAAAAAACGCCTGCATCGCCGTGATGTTTTCAAAATGAGCCGCCAGACGTTTGGCCGTGGACTCACCCACCTGACGAATACCCAAAGCATAGATAAATCGATCCAAAGCAATTGTGCGGCGTTTTTCAATGGCCGCAAACAGGTTTTTCGCCGACAATTCCCCCCACCCGTCGCGCACACGCAACGGCGTTAAACTGGTTTTATCCCGTGCCTCCAACATGAAAATATCGGACGGCGATGCAATCAATCCGTCGCGATAGAATTCTTCGATAATCTTGCTTCCCAGTCCTTCGATATCAAACGCGTTACGACTGACAAGATGTTTCAGACGTTCGACCGCCTGCGCCGGACAGATCAATCCTCCGGTACAGCGGCGAATAGCCTCCCCCTCTTCCCGCACCGCATGAGATCCGCAGACGGGGCAGGTTTGCGGCATCACAAAGGGAATCGCTCCGGCTTGCCGCCGTTCCAGAACAACCGACACAACCTGCGGAATGACATCCCCCGCCCGTTGGATCACCACATGATCCCCCACCCGAATATCTTTGCGGGCGATTTCGTCTTCGTTGTGCAAGGTAGCACGCGCCACAACCACGCCCCCCACCGTGATCGGATCCAGTTCGGCAACAGGGGTCAACGCGCCCGTCCGCCCGACCTGTATCACAATATCTTTTAAAATCGTTACGGCTTTTTCGGCCGGAAATTTATGCGCAATCGCCCAACGTGGCGCCCGCGCCACAAAGCCCAGACGTTCCTGCAAATCCAACCGATCAACCTTATACACCACGCCATCGATATCATAAGGAAGGTCGGGCCGTTCGATTTCCACGCGGTGATAATACGCCATGATATCCGCCACCGTATAACACACCGCCATAGGTTCGGCCTGTGCAAAGCCAAAGCCTTTCAACGCTGTCCGGATTCCGTCCTGTGTGGTTGCAAGCGGAGCCGATACCTCCCCCAACGCATACCCGAAAAAACGTAACGGGCGCGTGGCCGTAATCGCGCTATCCAATTGGCGCACACTTCCCGCCGCCGCGTTCCGTGGGTTGGCAAAAATCTTGTCGCCTTTTTCTTCCTGTGATGCGTTCAGGGCCATAAATTCATCCTTGCGCATATAAATTTCACCGCGCACCTCCAACACGTCCGGAGCATTTACCAAGCGGTGCGGCACATCACAGATCGTTTTGACATTCGCCGTAATGTCTTCGCCCTCCTGCCCATCTCCGCGCGTGGCCGCCGATACCAGAACACCGTGTTCATACCGCAACGTGCACGATAATCCATCAATCTTTGGTTCCACCACAATCGCCAGATCTTCCGGCATATTCAGAAATTTGCGGATGCGGGCCATAAAATCCACCACATCGTCTTCGGAAAACGCATTGGCAAGAGACAACATCGGCATCGCATGGCGCACCGTTTTAAACCCAGCGGCGACCTTGGCCCCCACCCGTTGGGACGGGCTGTCCTGTGTTACGAATTCAGGATAAGTGGCTTCCAAATCCAAAAGTTCCCCGCGCAAGCGATCGTACTCGGCATCCGAGATGTCCGGAGAATCCTTTTGGTAATACAACGCATCATGATGCCGTAACTGGGCGCACAGCTCGTCATGACGGCGTTTAGCGTCGATATCATCCAGAAAGGAAAGCGTTTTATGTTTGTCCATCACACATCCCATGGTTTTCTGTTTTATATTTTGTTTTCCCCCTCACCCACCCCTCTCCCAAGCCTCTTTCACTTGGGGGAGAGGGCAACGCAGACATGGAGGCTACCCCGCCTCCAATAATTTCGAGGCCGCAGCGCGAGCCTCAGGCGTAATTTCTGCACCGGACAACATGCGGGCAATTTCTTCTTCCCGCG
>CAZMZK010000040.1:0-11633 GCA_964570705.1 uncultured Micavibrio sp. | reverse complement strand
TCCGCGCACCTGGCTTTGCGCATTTGCAAGGTCTGGAAATGATGTCGCGCGGTCATATGTTGGCGGACGTCGTTGCCAATATCGGGTCACTGGACATCGTGTTCGGAGAAATTGATCGGTAGAAAAAAAGGGAAGATTTTTCGGTATATAGGTCACCTCTAAAAACCCGTTATTCCGGCGAAAGCTGGAATCTTGAATCTTTTGAAATCAAAGAGATACCAGCTTTCGCTGGTATGACGATAAGGGTTTTTAGAGGTGACCTATACTTTGTTCATGAAACTATCCGAAAGGTTTCCCCCTCACCCCCCTCTCCCGACGGGGGAGAGGGCAACGCAGGCTTAAGGCTGTAAGCCTTTAGCCGAAGTCGGGTGAGGGGGCTCTTTTTTTCGGGTTATTAACCGAAGTACCTTTAACCCCGATCACAGGTTTGCAGCCACTCCGCCAGATCAGCCAACGCACGTTGGGCCATCGCTTTTTTCTTTTCGCGGCCACGTTCTTTGGTCTGGATATCGGGGAAGAGTCCAAAATTGACATTCATTGGTTGGAACGTATCGGCGGCGGCCCCACCTGTAATATGGGTGATAATCGCGCCCAAAGCTGTGGTTGCGGGCGGCATCGACATCGTTATGCCCAAACGTTCATAGGCCGCCATACGTCCGGCGATCAAGCCGACAGCGGCACTTTCAACATAGCCTTCACATCCGGTCACTTGCCCCGCAAATCGCAGCCGTGGCATGGCTTTCAGGCGTAACGACGCATCCAGCACACGTGGGGAATTGATAAACGTATTCCGGTGCAATCCCCCCAGACGCGCAAATTCAGCATTTTCTAGTCCAGGAATCAGTTTAAACACGCGGGTTTGTTCGGCATATTTCATTTTGGTCTGGAATCCGACCATATTGTAAAGCGTGCCCAACGCGTTATCCTGACGCAATTGCACCACGGCATAGGGGCGCGCTCCGGTATGCGGATCGGTCAGGCCCACGGGCTTCATCGGGCCAAAACGCAATGTGTCCACGCCACGGGACGCCATAACCTCGATCGGCATACACCCTTCAAAATAGGGGGTGTTTTTCTCCCACTCTTTGAATTCTGTTTTCTCGGACGTCAAAAGAGCATCAATAAAAGCCAGATAGTGATCTTTGGTCATCGGGCAATTGATATAGTCTTTGCCTGTGCCGTTCGGCCCCTCTTTATCATAGCGGGATTGAAACCACGCGACATCCATATTAATGCTTTCGCGGTGCAAAATCGGGGCGATTGCATCAAAAAATGCCAGAGAATCTTCGCCGGTCATTTCACGAATCGCGGTCGCCAAAGCCGGCGAGGTGAGGGGGCCGGTCGCAATAATTACCGAATCCCATTCGGCAGGCGGAATCCCCGCAATTTCCCCGCGTTCAATGGTGATCAAAGGATGTTCGGAGAGGGTTTTGGTCACCCCGTGCGAAAACTGGTCACGGTCAACCGCCAATGCGCCCCCCGCAGGGACAGCCGCTTTGGCCGCTTCGCGCATTTGCAGGGAATTGCACAGGCGCATTTCTTCATGCAACAGACCCACGGCATTGTAATCTTTATCATCCGATCGGAAGGAATTCGAACACACCAATTCGGCCAAGCCATCCGTTTTATGGGCCTCGGTCGGTGTATGCGGACGCATTTCGTGCAGGATCACAGGGACCCCCAGATTTGCGGCTTGCCATGCGGCTTCGGTTCCGGCCATACCACCACCGATAATATGAATGGGTTTCATGCTCATGTTTCTATCTTTCGCGACAATTCTGACGCATTATTTATTTTACTTGCTTAGGGCGTGTCATCACTTAGAATCTTTTGGACTACGAACCTCACATTTTTAACGGCTCTCGTCAAAAAATCTGTCAATGGATGACCGCTCTAGTTATTTCGTGCCACGGACTTTCCGGTGGATTTCAGGTCGGCAAAGGCTTCGCCCAAACGCTCGATAATTCCTTTTTCTCCAACTCGTAACCAGGTCCGCGGGTCATATTCTTTTTTAAACGGTTTACCCGATTCGGGGTCGATCTGGGTGGCAAAGGCCTGGGCATTCGCTTTGACAAAGTCACCAATCGGCTTGGCAAAGGCAAATTGAGTGTCGGTATCAATATTCATTTTAAAGACGCCATAGCCCAGGGTTTCAGCAATTTGGCCCTTGTCAGAGCCGGATCCGCCATGGAAGACCAAATCCAGCGGATTTTCTCCCAATCCCTTGACCCGTTGCACCAAGTCTTGGGAATTTTTCAGGATATCGGGGCGCAACTTCACATTGCCCGGGGCATACACCCCGTGCACGTTGCCAAACGAGGCCGCGACCGAGAAATGCCCGATCGGGGCAAGTGTTTCATAGGCTTTCAGAACGTCCTCTGGTTGGGTATAAAGACGGGCGTTGTCGATGTCATCCGACCCGACTCCGTCTTCTTCGCCGCCAGTGCATCCCAATTCGATTTCGATGCTCATATCAATCGCGGCCATGCGTTTTAACAGGCGGGCGCATTCGGCAATATTGGCGTCCAAAGGTTCTTCGGACAGGTCAATCATATGCGATGAAAACAGGGGACGACCATGCTGTTTGTAATAGGCTTCGCCGTGATCCAGCATTGCTTCGACCCATGGGATCAATTTTTTATTGGCGTGGTCGGTGTGCAGAACAACGCAGACGCCGTAATGCTTGGCCATCATATGCACGTGGTGCGCGGCCGATACCGCGCCCAGAACCTTGGCCTGAAAACTATCGGGGAACCCTTTGCCTGCATAGAATTCGGCTCCGCCATTGGACAGTTGGATAATCACGTCGGATGTGTTTTTTGCCGCGGCTTCCAGCACCGCGTTGATCGAGTTCGTACCAACCACATTGACCGCGGGGAGGGCGTAGTGCCCGTCTTTACAAGCCTTGACGAGGGCCAGATAGTCTTTGCCGGTAACAACTCCGGCGGCCAGTGTAATGGGCGATGTGGTGGTCATGTGTGTGTGTCCTGTGATTGACGGGGGCTAAAATACAAAAGCCAACATAATGAATGTTGGCTTTTCTTTCAATCGCAATCGCATCTTTTGGCCGTGTTTCCTCTTGATACGACATGCCCGCTTATAAAAACGTTCCTGCCGTATTTAGAAAGGAGGAAACCTTGTCACTGCAACGATGTCTGGGCGTTCATTTCATCGCGGACGCGTTGACGCAGACGATCGATCGGGAAGGAGTTTTTTCCGTCACGATAGTGCCAATAGGTCCATCCGTTGCAGCTTGGCGCGTCCTGAATGGCCGCACCGACTTTATGAATAGAGCCACGATAGTGATTGATGTCGGTTTTGGCGATGACACTGCCGTCGGCACCGACTTTGGCCTCTATCCGGTTCTGGCTGTCGGTCAGAACGGCCCCTGGCTTGATTAATCCGCGTTCGATCAACCACCCGAAGGGGACGCGTGGTTCTTCGCGTTTCAGGGTTTGGGTCAAAAGTTCCCCCTCGGCGATCGGTGTCACTTTCTGGATCCGTTCGGTGGCCAGTTTAATATAGGAATCTTCCCGTTCCAGCCCGATCCAGTTGCGGCCCAGTTTCTTGGCTACGGCCCCTGTGGTGCCTGTGCCAAAGAATGGGTCAAGGATCGTGTCGCCCGCCTGTGTTGAGGCCATCAACACGCGATAGAGCAGGGCTTCGGGTTTTTGGGTGGTGTGGCCTTTTTCTCCGTTTTCGTCCTTCAGACGTTCTCCTCCGCTGCAAATCGGGATGGTCCAGTCGCTGCGCATCTGGATGTCGTCATTCAGGGTTTTCATGGTGTCATAGTTAAAGCGATATTTGCTTTTTTCCGATTTGGCGGCCCAGATCATGGTTTCATGCGCGTTGGTAAAACGGCGGCCACGGAAATTCGGCATCGGATTGGATTTGCGCCATACAATATCGTTCAAAATCCAGTACCCTAGCTCCTGAAGAATGGCCCCCACGCGGTAAATATTGTGGTAAGAGCCAATCACCCAGATGGTTCCATCGTCGGAGAGCATATCCCGTGCGGCGGACAGCCATTCGCGGGTGAATTTGTCATAGGTTTCAAAAGATGCGAATTGATCCCAATGATCATCGACGGCATCGACTTTGGAGTTGTCAGGGCGATGCAAATCGCCTTTTAATTGCATGTTATACGGAGGATCAGCAAAAATCATATCGACAGAGCCTTTTGGAAGGCTGCGCATATTCTCCACACAGTCGCCCTTTAAAATGACATTTTGGGGCAATTTGGAGACTGATTCTGTGCGTAGATCCGGGGATAAATTAGGGGATAAGCCTGTTGATTTTTCTGTGGATTTCTTTGTTTTTACGGATTTTTTTACTGGATTTTTAACTGGCATTTCAAAATTCCTTTTCCTCTTGGATAGGAATCATGATTCATTTCGGACTCGCCGTCAAGCAAATAAACCACAGATTCGTTTATGTGAATCAATACGTTATAATGATTCTTTCATGTGAAATTTTATTGCCTGTCACAGGGCGCGTTCGAATCAATCTGTCGCTTACGTATATCTCTTGCACAAAAAATCTGTTATAAAAAATGATCTTTTTATGCGAATCCAGCGAGACTTCAGATCATGCACACACAGACTTCTCCCAAAACCATTTTCCTGAAAGATTACACGCCGCCACCTTATTTGGTCGAGACGATGGATATGCTCTTCCGGATAGAGCCACAGAAGACGATTGTGACGTCGCGGGCTGTTTATGACCGGAATGGAGAGGGGGCGGCTCCGTTGGTTTTGAATGGCGAACATATGGAGTTGCTGTCGGTACGGATGGATGGACAGGATGTTGCGTATACCGCATCGGAATCCGGTTTAACCCTTGCCAATCCGCCGGCCCGATTTACGTTGGAGATTGTAACCGCCTTTGATCCGGCGCAAAATACTGCGTTGGAAGGGTTGTATAAATCCGGTGATACCTATTGCACGCAATGCGAAGCCGAAGGATTCCGCCGGATTACCTATTTTCAGGATCGCCCCGATGTCTTGACCGTGTTTACGGTGCGGATCGAAGCCGATAAAGCGGCCTGTCCTGTGTTGTTATCCAATGGCAATCTGGTGCGCGAAGGAGATATGGCCGAGGACGGGGACAAAAATGATGGGTTTCATTTTGTCGAATGGCACGATCCTTTCCCCAAGCCTTGTTACTTGTTTGCCTTGGTCGCAGGGGATTTGCGCTATATTCAGGACAGTTTCACCACCATGACCGGACGTCAGGTGGATTTGCGGATTTATGTGCGGGACGGGGATCAACCCCAATGTACGTATGCCATGGAATCCCTTATCCGGTCGATGAAATGGGATGAAGACACCTATGGGCGGGAATATCAACTGGACCGATTCAATATTGTGGCGGTGTCCGATTTTAATATGGGCGCGATGGAAAATACGTCGTTGAATATTTTCAATACGGCGTTGGTGTTGGCTCATCCGGAAACGGCGACCGATGCCGATTTTTATCGGGTGGAAAGTGTGATTGGGCACGAATATTTCCACAATTGGACGGGAAACCGCGTGACGTGCCGTGATTGGTTCCAATTGTCGTTAAAAGAGGGGCTGACGGTCTTTCGGGATCAGGAATTTTCCGCCGATATGAATTCCCGCGCGGTTCAACGGATTGATGAT
This sequence comes from uncultured Micavibrio sp., assembly GCA_964570705.1. Lineage (GTDB taxonomy): Bacteria > Pseudomonadota > Alphaproteobacteria > Micavibrionales > Micavibrionaceae > UBA1573. The sequence goes on along the minus strand of CAZMZK010000040.1, from coordinate 5,991 downwards.
GTCGAAGGGTTGCGTAGTATGCAATATCCGGAAGATGCGGGGCCTTTGGCGCATGCGGTGCGGCCTGATAGCTATATCGAGATCAATAATTTCTATACGACGACTGTGTACGAAAAAGGGGCCGAGGTCGTGCGGATGCAGGCCACGTTGTTAGGCGAAAAACTGTATCGTCAGGCGACAGATCTGTATTTCGATCGCTATGATGGCAAAGCGGTTACGTGTGATGATTTTGTCCAATGTATGCAGGATGTCTCGGGACTGGATATGACCCAGTTCAAATTGTGGTATGCGCAAGCTGGCACGCCGGAAGTCACAGCAAAAAGTGTTTACGATGAATCCGCGCAGACATTTACATTGACGCTGTCCCAGCATATTCCGGACACACCCAACCAGACGCATAAACAACCGCATCATATTCCTGTGGCGTTTGGATTACTCAATCCAAACGGGGACGATATGATCGGAACCCAGATGTTGCATTTAAAAGACCGGACGGAAAAATTTATTTTCGAACAGATTCCGTCTCGCCCTGTGCCATCTATTCTGCGGAATTTTTCGGCCCCTGTGCGCTTGATAACCGATGTATCGGAACAGGATTTACGGTTCCTGATGGTGCATGACAGTGACGGATTTAACCGGTGGGAAGCGGCCCAGACCCTCACCTTGCGCTTGATTGGCCGCATGTTGGACCAGATGGAAGTCGGGCATCATGCCTTGGTCGATCGGGATTATCTGGAATCTGTCACGGCATTGATTCGTCAAGCTCTGGATGATCAGGGAGACAAAGCCTTGATCGCGCGCATGTTGTCTTTGCCGGATTACGCGATTATCGCGCAGGAACGCGCCGTGGTGTACCCCGATCATATCCATGCCGTCGTGACCCGTATCAAATATGATATTTTGTCGGAATGTCAGGGGGATCTGGAAAAACTGTATACCAAATTGAATGCCCCCAAAGCCTATCGTCCGGATGCGACTGCCATGGCCGAACGGACGTTGAAAGCTGTGGTCATGGATTATTTGACCTGTCAGGGCGATCAGATGTCATCGGATCTGTGCCACCGTCATTATTTTGCGGCCGATAATATGACCGACCGGATGATGGCGTTGAATGGTCTGATTGATACCGATAGCCCCGAACGGGCCGAGGTTCTGGCCGATTTCTACACCCGTTTCCAATCTTACCCGTTGGTCATGGATAAATGGTTTGCGGCGCAAGCCCGTGCTGTACGGATGCAAACTCTGGACGATATCCGGTTATTGGCGGCGCATCCGGATTTCACCCTGAAAAATCCCAATCGGGTGCGGGCGTTATATGCAACCTTTGCCATGCGCAATCCGGTGATTTTCCATCGTGCGGATGGGGCAGGATATGATTTGTTCGGGGATGTTGTGTTGACGTTGGACAAACTGAACCCGCAAATTGCATCGCGCTTGTTGACAGCGCTGCGCGATTGGCGCCGCTATGATCCGACACGTCAGGCCGCGATGAAAGTGGTTTTGGAAAGAATTGTCGGGACAGAAGGTTTATCCCCGAATGTCTTTGAAATTGCCAATAAAACGTTGGGAGGATGATATCATGCCGACAGTGGATTGTTCACAGGATAAAGACGGGTGTTTTCGCCGTGCCATTGAATCATGTCGGGATACATTTCCGCCGATTAAAACGGGGGTGGTGCATCCCGTGCGTGCAGAAGATATCGAGGTCGTTGCCGAGGCGGTTGCCCAAAAGCTGATTGATCCTGTGCTTATTGGTCCCAAAGCACGGGTGGAGGCTGCGGCCCTTGCGGCCAAAATTGATATATCCGGATGGCCCTTGGTAGATGTCGAACACAGCCATGCGGGCGCCGCCAAAGGTGCCGAAATGGCCGCCAAAGGCGAGGTGGAATGTCTGATGAAAGGGGGATTGCATACGGATGAAATTCTGCATGCGATTATTGTCACACGATCGTTGATGACCGAACGTCATATCAGTCATGCGTATCTGATGGATATTCCCACGTATCACAAACCCGTGGTCATTTCGGATGCGGCCGTCAATATTGCGCCGGAATTGGATGTGAAAGCCGATATTGTCCAGAATGCGATTCATTTCTGGCGATCGTTATTCGGCGATGATCGCCCGCCAAAAGTGGCTTTGTTGGCTGCGGTGGAAATGGTGAACCCCAAAATGCAGGCCACGATTGATGCTGCGTGTTTGTGCAAAATGGCCGATCGGGATCAAATTACCGGTGGTATTCTGGACGGGCCTTTGGCCTTTGATAATGCGATTAACAAGGACGCCGCCTCATCCAAAAATATTAAATCATTGGTGGCGGGGGATCCCGATATTATTATTCCTCCCAATCTGGAATCGGCCAATATCATGTCAAAAGAGCTGACATTCCTCGCGGGGGCCAAGGCAGCCGGAATTATTCTGGGGGCGCGGATTCCGGTTATCCTGACCAGTCGCGCCGATAGTATCGAAACAAAATTGATGTCGTGCGCTTTGGCAATCAAGGTGGCTGCAGCTCGACGGGAAGGAAAATTCAAATGAGTGCGGCACCCCGCGTATTGGTATTGAATATCGGATCATCAAGCGTGAAATACGCGGTTTTTGTGTTGAACGAGTCGGTTGTCTTGATCGAGAAAGGCAAGGAAATTTGCGCCTCTATCGAAAGTGAGCGTGTGATTGGTGCGATTCTCGAAAAATTTTCAACCGTGGATATGGTGGCGCACCGGATCGTGCACGGTGGAAGGATCTATACATCGGCAACACGGTTGAATGACGATATTGTGACGGAATTGGGGGTGTTTTCGCCGTTTGTGCCGTTGCACCAGCCGTATAATCTGAATGGCTATCGCATTGTAAAAAAGATGCGGCCGGATATGCCGCAATATGGCTGTTTTGATACCGGGTTCCATGCAACCTGTGACGCCCTTCATACCGCATTGCCTGTGCCAAAAGCTTTGCGCGATGCCGGATTGCGCCGTTATGGATTCCATGGGTTGTCGTATGGATGGATCGCGCGGCAGGTTCAGGTCGGGCGGGTTGTGGTTGCCCATTTGGGCAGCGGGGCCAGTTTATGCGCGATGAAAGACGGAAAAAGCGTGGATACCACCATGGGCATGACGGCTTTGGAAGGTTTGCCTATGGCCACGCGGTCAGGAAGCATTGACCCCGGATTCAGTCTGTACCTGAGCAATCATTTGGGGTACTCCGCCGGACAGATCGAAGATATCCTGTATAACCAATCCGGATTGAAAGGCCTGTCAGGGATCAGCAACGATTTTAAAACCTTGATGGACTCGAATGATCCGCATGCACGCTTTGCGATTGATTATTTTATATTCAAAACCGCCCAGCATGTGGCGATGATGGTAGTTAGTCTGGGCGGTATGGATACGCTCGTCTTTACGGGGGGAATAGGGGAGAATGCCGAAATTATTCGCCGCCGTATTTGTGCCCATTTAACCTTCTTGCCGCCCTTTGATGTGCAGGTCATTCAAACCAATGAAGAGCGCATGATGGCCTATCAGGTCAAAGATATGTTGGATCCCCATGCCTGATTTTGCACTGGAAGATCAACAGAACGGATGGGTGATCGGGGTTGATGAAGTCGGGCGCGGGCCCTTGGCGGGGCCGGTTGTGGCGGCGGCTGTGTATATTCCCCCTGATCGTCGCTTGCATCCTGTCTGGCGCGATGTGCAGGACAGCAAGAAATTATCCTCTGTGCGGCGCGAGGTTTTGTTTGACGTCATCAAAGGGCAGTGTCTGTTTGGACTGGGGGAGGCCAGCGTCGCTGAAATTGACCAGATCAATATTTTACAAGCCACATTTTTGGCGATGCACCGCGCGATTGAGACGGTTGTGGACACCCATGGAATTCCGGCCCCATTTCTCCTGATTGACGGGAATCGCCGTCCGAAAGACTGGTTATGGGAGTGTCAGACGGTGGTGAAGGGGGATACCAAATCGGTGTCCATTGCCGCCGCCTCGATACTGGCAAAAGTGACCCGTGACCGGTTGATGGCGGATCTGGCACAGGATTTTCCCGCCTATGGATGGGCGCAGAATTCCGGATACGGGACACCGGAACATCTGTCCACCCTGATCACGCACGGGATTACGCCGCATCACCGCCGCTCGTTTGCCCCCGTCAAACATTATGCCTGAAACAAAGAGCGGAAAACGTGGATTAGATCCGTTATCCTGTTTTGTTCGCTTTCTATCCTGTCTCATGCGTGTTAAAATAAAAGAGGAAACGGGATAGTGTTGTCTCGGTTTTTTCTGTGGGGGCTTTATGAAAGAAAGATACGGGCAGCGTCCGTCAGAGTTGGGAAATGTTTTTTTCGCGATTTTTGGCGCGGTGGCTCTTGTCGGCCTTTTGGGGGCTGCCATTATGACCTTTATGAAGGGGCCATTGGCCACCTCCGTCCGGCTCACCAAAATCAATACAGCCGAAAACCAGATGACCATCGGCGCGCAAGTGGCCGTTATGGCAACCGCCTCCCAAGCTAACAGCGGTGATTGTGATAGCGATTCCTATGTCGAACCGATGGAATGGCGGGCGGCCACCACCGAACCCCATCCGGTCAATGGAGGGTTGGTGCCGTTGGGGTTGGGTATTTCGAAAAAAGATCCATGGGGAACCGAATATGGCTATTGTGTGTGGAATCACGGATCCGTAACCAGTGGATCAGGATGCGGAGCCAATATGTTGGCAGGGACAAATTCCGCGGCCTACCCTGTTGTCGCCTTGGTATCTGCAGGGCCTGATAAGACCTTTACCACTACCTGTCGCACCTTTGCTGCGGCAGATGCCAATAGTGACGGGGATTTGTCCGATGCGGGCGACAGCCCTTTGGTTTCCAAAGCCTCGGAAAATGATGACGACATTATCTTTACCTATACCTATCAGGAGGCAACCGCCGCGTCCGGAGGTTTATGGTCGTTAAAGGCGGGAGATCCGACAACAGCAACCATCTCGAAAAAAATAGAAGCCACAGGAACTGCCAGTTTACGGGGAGGGGTCCTGTTGCCGGACAAATCTCTGGTTTTGTGTGATGCCTCAACGGCCGGAGTGATGGCCATGAACGGAAACGCCATAGAGATCTGCGATGGAGCCGGACATTGGACCGCAATTACAGGCGGTGGAGGGGGGGGGAGGCACGGGTCTTGTTCTTACTCCGAATGCCAGCAGCGGAATGAATATCACCGCGCCTTGTGGATCATCTACCTGTTACAGCAGTAACGTGACGTTTACGTTGACCAATAACTACACTGTGGCGTCGGATGCCTTGGCGGTCACCCTGTCGAACACGAGCAATTTTGAAAAAGTTTCCGACAATTGTAACGGCAACAGCATCGCTCCCGCAGCATCGTGTCAAGTTGTAGTGCGTGCCAAAGCCACGGGCAATAAATATTATACCGGAACATTAAATGTTGTCGGAAACAACTCGCCATTTGCAACGTTGGACGGGACCTCTTCGGGGTTTACTTGCAGTGTCGGAGCTGAGGCTCCGGGGGGAAAATATGCTGCGTGTAATATCGGGGGGTATGATTTGGTGGTTACGCCGAGCGGGTGTAGCAACACAACGAGTAACCCAACGTGCTCAGGTGGCGCGGATACCATAACGGGAGTGGCCACCTCGATGGCGGCGAGCTTTCTTGCAGGATGCTGCACATCAAGCGGACAGCAGAATACGGCGAATATGGCGGCCTATTCCGGAGGGGCGTATACGTTTCCGGCGGCATTGTGGTGCGATGCGCTAGATTATGGAGGATATAACGACTGGTTTCTTCCGAGCAGCTCGGAGTTATCTAGTTATCTTTATCCCAATAAAGCCACTCTTGGATCCGTTGCATCCGGCTCTTATTGGAGTTCCACCGAGGCAAATCTGGCGACTCCGACACTCTACTCTGTTGCCATTACAACAGGCTCCGCAATAAGTACACCTGGTGCTTCGAATGCATATCTTCGTTGCATGCGCTGGACTCCCGTGAAAACT
>CAZMZK010000039.1:0-11722 GCA_964570705.1 uncultured Micavibrio sp. | reverse complement strand
CAATCTGGTGGGGGCATTTCAGGCGATGAACGTGTTGTGCGCTGTGGGATTGGTGGCATCGGAATCACGTTTCCCGATGGATGATATTATCGCCGTTTTGCCACGTATCAGCGGAGTGGTCGGGCGGTTGCAATCGGTGCCGCATGATGTGCCGCAGGTTGGCGTCTATGTCGATTATGCACATACACCGGATGGGCTGGATACGATTCTTCAGGCTCTGCGGCCCCACACACAGAACCGTTTGATTTGTGTCTTTGGATGCGGAGGCGATCGGGATCGTGGTAAACGCCCTGTGATGGGCGACATTGCCGCACGTCTTGCGGATATTGTGATTGTCACCGATGATAATCCCCGCAGCGAAGATCCCGCCTTTATCCGGTCCGAGGTGATGGCGGGAATTCCTGAAACATTATCTTCTTCTGGTCGAATTCTGAATATCGGTGGGCGGCGCAATGCCATCCATGCGGCTGTTGCCCTGTTACAGCCCGGTGATGTTCTGGTTTTGGCCGGTAAGGGCCATGAAGACGGGCAAATCTTTGCGACCCATACCGAACCTTTTAATGACCTGACCGAGGCGCAAGCCGCACTTCGTACACAGGATCTTTCTCCTCACATTCCTTCCACATAAGCCTTCCTTTTTCTTTCCCTCCTGTTTTTCCTACCTACCTACCTTCCTTCTTTTTTATACAGAAAGCACCTTTTATGACTGACGCACCTTTGACATCTGTTCTTTCTTTTTCCTCTGCATTATGGAGCTCTACTGAGGCCGCCAAAGCCACAGGCGGGACAACTTCTGGGCAATGGGTGGCAACGGGGATCTCGATCGATACCCGTAGCCTCAAGAAAGGCGATCTGTTTATTGCCATTCGTGGCGATGCGATGGATGGGCACCGTTTTGCCGCCGATGCACTGGCCAAAGGCGCGGCGGCGGTGGTCATCGATCATGCGGTCGAAGGGGTTCCGGCGGATAAGGCCCTGATGGTACAGGATACGTTCAAAGCCATGCAGGATTTGGGCATCGCAGCCCGCGCCCGTACGGGAGCCAAAATTATTGGCGTGACGGGCAGTGTCGGGAAAACGGGAACTAAGGAAATGTTGGGCCGTGCATTTTCGGCATTGGGGCAGACCCATTACAGCGAAAAAAGTTTGAACAATCATTGGGGTGTTCCGCTGTCGTTGGCGCGGATGGATGCCGGATGTGATTATGCGGTGTTTGAAATGGGCATGAATCATGCGGATGAAATCACTCCTTTAACCCGTATGGTCAAGCCGCACATCGCCATTATTACCACGATTGCGCCGGTGCATACCGAACATTTTCCGGATGGGTTGGACGGCATTGCCAAAGCCAAGGCCGAAATTTTTGCCGGCATGGATACGCACGGGATTGCCATCGTGAATCGTGACAATCCGCAATGCGACCTGATTATGGACGAGGCCAAACGTCAGGGCATCCAGAAAATTTTCACGTTCGGGCACAGCGAAGAGGCTGATGCCCGCTTGGTAGAATGTCTGGTTGCCAGCAACGGCACCCGTATTACGGCCCGCATTCTGGGTGAAGAGCATATCTTTACCCTGAAAGATGCTGGCCCGCATAATGCCACCAATGCGTTGGCCGTTTTGTTGGCGGTCAAATTGATCGGGGGCGATGTAGAGGCTGCGATTGCGGCCTTGCGTGATATCGAACCTCCGGCAGGACGCGGCAAACGCGAATATCTGAATATCGGAGATGCCGAAAATCCTGTCACCTTGATTGATGAAAGTTACAATGCTTCTCCTGTCGCGATGCAGGCCGCATTCAAAGTTATGGCCTTGATTGATCCGGGCCGTGGTGGCCGCCGGATTGCTATTCTGGGCGATATGTATGAATTGGGACAAAATTCGGCGCAAATGCACCGCGATCTGGCGTTGCCGTTACAGGCGGCGGGGGTTGATTTGGTGTATACCTGCGGGACCTTGATGAAAAATCTGTATGAGGCATTGCCGGAACAAAATCGGGGCGCTCATCGGGACGAGGCTCCGGAAATGGCGCAGATTGTGCCTGATGTTCTGGTACCCGGTGATGTGGTTCTGGTCAAGGGGTCACGCGGTGGCGGTGAAAAGCCACGGATGCAATTGGTGGTCGAAGCCTTGCGCGCTTTGCCTTTAAAACACGCCGATGCGGCCAATAAAGCGCATTAGAGATTGATAAGAAAAGGAATGGTGCATCATGTTGTCTTTGCTCGCAGATCTGAAAGATATCTGGATCGGGTTTAATCTGTTCAATTATGTGTCTTTCCGGACGGGGGGGGCCATTTGTACGGCGTTTCTGATATCGTTGATGATGGGCCCGCGCATGATTGCGTGGTTGAAATCGTTACAGGGAGCAGGGCAACCCATTCGCAGTGACGGACCAGAAACCCATTTCAAAAAAGCGGGAACGCCGACCATGGGGGGGGGTGCTGATATTAATCAGTGTAACCATCAGCACAATTTTATGGGCGCATTCCTCCAATCCGTTTGTATGGCTGGCGTTGTTGGTGATGGTTGGGTTCGGGTTGTTGGGCTTTGCCGATGATTACCTGAAATTGACCAAACGCAATACGGCAGGGTTGTCCGGTCGGAAGAAATTGATCGGGCAAACCATGGTGAGTCTGATTGCCACGGCCGGTATTACGCATTTCTTGCCCGCCGATATTTCCACCAGTTTGGCCATTCCTTTCTTTAAACATTTCTTTGTGCCGTTGGGAATTTTCTTTTTCCTGTGGTCGATCTTTGTGATGATTGGCGCGTCAAATGCGGTCAATCTGACCGATGGTCTGGACGGGTTGGCGATTGTGCCTGTGGCCATTGCGGCGGCCAGTTTCGGATTGATTGCCTATATGGTTGGCCGCGTGGATTTTTCGACCTATCTGCAAATACCTTATGTTCCGGGTACCGCCGAACTGACGATTTTATGCGGAGCGCTGGTCGGGGGAGCTATGGGATTCTTGTGGTTTAACGCGCCACCTGCCATGATTTTTATGGGTGATACGGGATCTTTGTCCATGGGGGGCGTATTGGGCACGATTGCCATTATGGTCAAACATGAATTGGTTCTGGCCATTATCGGCGGCGTATTTGTGATGGAAACAGTCTCGGTGATTATTCAGGTTGTGTCCTTCAAGACACGCGGCAAACGGGTGTTTCTGATGGCGCCTATCCATCATCATTTCGAGAAGAAAGGATGGTCGGAATCGACTGTGGTGATCCGGTTCTGGATTATTGCGATGGTTTTGGCTTTGATCGGATTATCGACTTTAAAACTGCGTTGAGGATGAAAAATGATTGATCTATCGGGGTTTCGTGGACAAAAAATTGCGGTGATGGGTTTGGGAAAAACGGGCCTGTCGGCGGCGTTATCCCTGATGCAGTCGGGGGTAGAGGTCTGGGCGTGGGATGACACCGAAGCCAGTCGTATCCATGCGGAGTCTTTGGGGATTCTGGTGGTGGATTTGACGATGGCACCGTTTCATGACCTGAGCTTTATCATCTGGTCACCGGGGATTCCACACACGCACCCCACGCGGCACCGCGTGGCCGAACGCGCCGAAATGGCCGGAGTGCCAATTGTGTGCGATATTGATGTGTTGTGCCGCGTGGAGGCAAAGGCCGATTATATCGGTGTGACGGGCACAAACGGGAAATCGACCACGACGGCCTTGATCGGCCATACATTGAAAGAATTTCGCCCGACCCAGATCGGGGGGAATATCGGCGTGCCTGTTCTGGATCTGGATCCGATGGGGCATGAAGGAACCTATGTTCTGGAATTATCGTCGTATCAAACCGAATTGTCGCCATCCTTTGCGCCTGTGGGTGTGGTGTTTCTGAACATTACGCCCGACCATTTGTATCGGCACGGCGGATTGCAGGGCTATATTGATGCCAAAAAGAAAATCTTTGCCAATCCGCCCGTGGGGCAACGCAAACCGATTGCGGTGATTTGCATTGATACCGAGGAATGTTTCGATATTGCCGAAGAGCTGGGGGAAGATGATGTCTGGACGGTGATCCCTGTCTCCACGCGGCAAGGTCTGGACAAAGGTATTTTTGTCGAAGATGGTCAATTGTTCGAAGTCCGCGAGGGGGAGGCGATACAGATTACCGATCTCCACGCCATGACCTATTTAAAAGGGCAACATAATCACGAAAATATTGCCTGTGCCTATGGGGTGATCCGTCATGTCTATGGCGAAGAGCCGGAAAAGATTATCGCAGCGATGGCAAGTTTCGGAGGGTTGCCGCATCGGCAATTTCTGGTACGAACGATCAACGGCGTGGCCTATGTGAATGACAGCAAAGCGACCAATGCCGATGCAACCGCGCGGGCTTTGGCGGTATTTCGCCGGATATACTGGATCCTTGGCGGGCAACCGAAAGAGGGCGGATTGAATGGATTGGATGAGTATATGGATCGCGTTGCCCATGCGTATCTGATTGGCGAAGCCGCCCCGCAATTTGCGGCATGGTTGGCCGAACGGAATGTGCCGTTTACGCAATGTGGCACTTTGGATGTGGCCGTGGCTGCGGCGCATCGTGATGCCCAAATGGGAAACAAGGCTCCGCATCTTGATGGGGCAGGGGTTGTTTTATTGTCGCCGGCCTGCGCGTCCTGGGATCAATTCCAATCCTTCGAACATCGGGGCGATATGTTTGCCGACGTGGTACATCAACTGGATAAGGATAATCAAGAATGACGGGATCATATTCCATGACCAGCTTTTTCTCCCGTACCGACCAATCGGCGATTGCGCGGTGGTGGTGGACTGTTGACAAAGCCTTATTGGCCAGTTTGTTGGTGTTAATGGTCATTGGTGTGGCCTTGGTCACATCGGCTAGCCCTTCGGTCGCGGGACGGATTGGAACGGAACACACCCATTTTATTACACGGCATATTATTTTTGTGTTGCCATCACTGGCCATTATGTTGGGGGTGTCGGTTCTGGATCATTTGTCTATTCGCCGTTTGGGAAGTTTGGTGTTTGCAGGGATGGTCTTTCTGATGATGTTGGTGCCCTTTATCGGGCCGGATATCAAAGGGGCCCAGCGATGGATCAATCTGGGCGGATTTTCGTTGCAGCCCAGCGAGTTTATCAAGCCTGCTTTTGCCATTGTGTCGGCATGGTTGATTTCATTTCAAAAGAGCAAACCGGATTTTAAAGGCAATATTTTCTCGGCAATGATTTATGCTCTGGTTGTCTTTTTGTTGATGTCGCAACCGGATTTCGGGATGACCACGGTTCTGACCTGTATGTTTGCGGCGCAGGTATTTATTGCCGGATTGCCGTTGCGCTATATGGTTGGCATGGCGTTGCTGGCCGTGGTGGGTGTGGTGTGTATCTATTATACCTTTGACCACGTGCGGGTGCGGATGGATAAATTTTTGAACCCGCATGGCACAGCCGATACGTATCAAGTGGATAAATCGCTCGAAGCGTTTGAAAACGGAGGCATCTTCGGAACAGGGCCGGGGCAGGGCAGTGTGAAGAATACCATTCCCGACGTGCATGCCGATTTTATCTTTGCGGTGTCAGGCGAAGAATTGGGATTATTGGCCACGTTGGGGTTGATTGGCATTTATGCGTTTGTTTTGTTGCGCGGCTTTGGCCGGTTGATGGAAAGCAGCGATTTGTTTGTTGTTCTTGCGGCGGGGGGAATTCTGAGTATGTTCGGGTTGCAGGCCTTTGTCCATATGGGGTCGAGTCTGCACCTGTTGCCGACCAAAGGCATGACGTTGCCATTTATCAGTTATGGCGGATCGTCCATTCTGGCGATGGGATTCGGGATGGGGGTTGTGTTGGGGTTGACCCGTCGTGAAGCCCGTACCTCGATTGCGCGCAGCGGATTATCCTTGTCGGCACGGTTACGGGGGGGTGTGTAAGATGGACAAATCTGTGTCTTCCCCAAAACCTTGTGTGATTTTATCGGCGGGCGGTTCCGGCGGACATGTGTTTCCGGCGCGGGCCGTGGCAGAGGAATTGCGGGCGCGGGGCTTTCGCCTTGTGGTGGCGACTGATACACGGGGATTAAAATATTTTGACGGGCTGGATGCAGAAATCCCGCGCTATGTCATCGCATCCGGAACCTATAACGGAGGGATCAGCGGAAAAGTAAAAGGGGCCTTGGGTCTGGTGCGGGGATTTTTTCAATCGCTGGGCTTGGTGCGGCGCTATCATCCGGTGGCAATGGTGGGGTTTGGCGGGTATCCGTCTGCGCCGCCATTATTCGTGGGGCAGGTGATGGGGGTTCCAACCTTGTTGCATGAACAAAATGCCATTCTGGGGCTGGCAAATAAATTGCTGGCACCTTTGGCGAAAAAAATTGCGCTCTCCTATGCGACGACGACGGGGCTATCACCTGCGGCCACGGCCAAATCGGTCTATACCGGAAATCCGGTGCGTCAGGCGATTGCCGATCTGGCCTCTGTGCCCTATCCTGAGACAGATCCCAAAATCACCCTTATGGTGGTGGGGGGATCCCAAGGGGCCAAAGTGTTCAGCGATGTTGTCCCTCTGGCTTTGGCGGCTTTGCCGACGGATCTTCAACGGAGACTGTCGATTGTGCATCAGGCACGCCCCGATGCCGTTGACGCCGTGCGAGTCATATATCAAAACACCGAGATAGATTTTGAAATCAAATCGTTTTTTGATGATATGCCGGACAGAATTCGGGATACGAATCTTTTTATCACGCGATCGGGGGCGAGTACGGTGGCCGAATTAACGGCAGCGGGCCGTCCTGCGATCTATGTGCCGTTTCCATGGAACCGTGATAACCAGCAGGTCTTTAATGCCGAACAGGTGACCAAGGCCGGTGGCGGATGGATGATCTTGGAAAAAGACTTGACTGTGGAGGCGTTAAGGGGGCTTTTAACGCCGGTTTTGACCTCTCCCGATAGCTTGGTTCATGCCGCCCGGAACGCCCGCAACTGCGGAAAAACAAACGCAGCCGCCTTGGTCGCCGATATCGTGTCCGAATTTCGTTGAGAAATTCCGCCATTTTTGCCATATATGGGCCGAAAGAGATAAGGACATATTATGAAGCATATCCTGCCCGAAATCGGGGCGTTACATTTTATCGGAATTGGTGGCATCGGCATGAGCGGCATTGCCGAGGCGTTGGCCGTGTTGGGATATGATATCCAGGGGTCGGATATTGCCGAAAATTATAATGTCGATCGTCTGCGCGCGCGCGGGATTCGTGTGAAGGTCGGTCATGCGGCTGACAATTTAATGACCGCAGACGGGGTATTGCCGGGTGCCGTGGTGGTGTCCTCGGCGATCAAGGCGGATAATCCGGAATTGGTCGCGGCCAAAGATCATCGCTTACCGATTGTACAACGGGCGGAAATGTTGGCCGAATTGATGCGGTTAAAATGGGCGGTGGCAATTGCCGGAACGCATGGCAAGACAACCACAACGTCGTTGGTTGGCGCGATGTTGGAAGCCGGAGATCTGGATCCGACCGTCATTAATGGCGGGATTGTAACCGCCTATGGCACCAATGCCCGATTGGGGCAGGGGGATTGGATTGTGGTCGAGGCAGATGAAAGCGACGGATCGTTTAAAATGCTGCCTGCAACAGTGGCCGTTGTCACCAATATTGATCCCGAACATATGGAACATTACGGATCCTTTGAAAATGTCCGGCAGGCCTATCTGGATTATATCGAACGGATTCCGTTCTATGGCTACGCGGTCATGTGTCTCGATCATCCGGTGGTGCAGGGCTTGATCCCTGAAATTACCAATCGCACTGTGGTGACCTATGGTTTGAACAAGCAAGCCGATGTGCGGGCGGTCAATGTGCGGTCCAGTGTCTTGGGCAGCACCTTTGATGTCGAAATGAACGGGGATGAATCGGTGATCGCTGATGTCTTTTTGCCGATGATGGGGATTCATAATGTCCAGAATGCGTTGGCGGCGATTGCGATCGGGCATAAATTGAAACTGAGTGCAGACCAAATCAAAGCTGCTCTGGCCACATTTGCAGGGGTAAAACGGCGTTTTACCCGCACGGGTGTGTCGGGGGGCGTGACCGTCATTGATGATTACGGCCATCATCCGGTGGAAATCGCCGCCGTGTTAAAAGCAGGGCGTCAGGCTGTGGGCGAGGGCAAAGGCCGCATTATCGCTGTGGTTCAACCGCATCGTTATTCCCGATTGCACGATTTATTCGATGCATTTTGCACATGTTTTGACGAAGCGGATACCGTGCTGGTCGCGGATGTCTACGCCGCCGGAGAAAGCCCGATGGAAGGCGTTACGAAAGATGCTCTGGTCGAGGGTATCAAGGCACATGGCCACCGCCATGTTGCGGCTTTGGAATCGCCGGATCATTTGGCGGCAGAGATCGCCGCGATTGCGGAATCCGGAGACATGGTGATTTGTCTGGGCGCGGGGAGCGTCACCTATTGGGCGCATGATCTTCCTGCCCAATTGGATGTCCTCCAGCAACAAAAAATCAGGGCGTAAGCCGCGATAGCCTCTTAATACCCTAAAAATCCATTTTTTGCGATTTTCTTCCAATTTATTCTTGGTTCAATTTATTCTTGGGCGGTGTCATCGTGGACCGTTTTAGGAAGGTTATGAAGAATGGCATCGATCTTGGCTGAGTTTTCAAAGCTATCGTCTTCGACGAAACGCAGTTTGGGGGTAAATTTCATGCGGATTTCATGGCCAATATCGCGTTGAAAAATATCGGCATTGGCGTTTAAGGTTGCCAGAAATTCGGTCATGTCACCGCCACCCAGACGAATGGTATAGGCCGTTGCATGTTTCATATCAGGCGATACGCGGACTTCGGAGACCGAAACCATCGCGGCATGTTCCAACAAAAAGACATCGTGGAAATGCCCGCGTTGGAGGGTTTGCACAATCACATGGCGCAATTGTTCGCCGACGCGCAATTGACGTTGTGTGGGCCCCAGAGTGGGTTGATTTTGTTTTGTATGTTTCATGTCTTTATCGAATAAGGTGTTCTTAACCGTTATGCTGTTGAAAAACAGCATCCAGAGATTCCGGCTTTCGCCGGAATCACGATGCGTTTGGTACATTAATCCAATGTACGGGTTTCTTCTTTGACTTCGAAACATTCGATCACATCGTTTTCACGAATATCATCGTAATTTTCGAACGCCATACCGCATTCCATGCCCATTTGAACGTCTTTGACTTCGTCTTTGAAGCGTTTCAGGGTTTTCAGAGTGCCTTCATGGATCACCACATCGTCACGTAGCAAGCGAACTTTCGCCCCACGTTTGACCGATCCGGTGGTTACCATACAGCCCGCAATTTTTCCAACTTTGGTTACGTTGAAAACCTGACGGATTTGCGCCTGACCCAGATATTCTTCGCGAACCAGCGGCGACAGCATTCCGCCCAACATGGCTTTCACATCATCAATGATGTTGTAAATGATGTTGTAATAGCGGATGTCGACTTTGTCGCGTTTTGCCATGTCACGGGCCTGAGCATTCGCACGGACGTTAAAGCCAACGAGGAAGGCTCCCGACGCACGGGCCAATGTCACATCGGACTCGGTAATGGCTCCCACACCGGTATGCAGTACGCGGACGGCCACTTCGGTATTGTCTTCGACCATTTTGGATAAGGATCCGGCAATGGCCTCGACCGAGCCATGGACGTCGGCCTTGATGATAATCGGCAATTCTTTCTTGTGATCGCGGGCCTGGGCCAGCAATTGTTCGAAAGATGTTCCGGTCACGATCGCGGCTTCTTTTTCTTTTTTCTTGCGCAAGCGGTAATCGACAATTTCACGCGCTTTGGCCTCGTGATCGACCACAGTGAAATGATCGCCTGCATCCGGTGTTCCGCTCAAGCCCAGAACCTCGACAGGTTGTCCGGGAACAGCTTCCCGGATTTGTTTGCCTTTGTCGTCTAGAAGTGCGCGAACGCGGCCCCATTCGGATCCCACGACAAAGATATCACCAATTCTGAGAGTTCCTTTTTGAATAAGGACGGTTGCAACCGATCCACGGCCTTGTTCCACCTTGGATTCCACCACAGCACCGACCGCAGCGCGGTTCGGGTTGGCCCGCAGATTGAGGATTTCGGCTTGGAGCAAAATAATTTCTTCCAGCTTGTCCAGATTGATTTTTTTCTTGGCCGATAGTTCCACGCAGAGAACATCCCCGCCCATTTCTTCGACCTGAACATCATGCATCAACAGATCCTGTTTGACTTTCATCGGATTGGCATCCGGCAAGTCGATCTTGTTAATGGCGACAATCATCGGAGCGTGTGCCGCTTTGGCGTGGCTGATCGCTTCGATGGTTTGGGGCATGATCGAGTCATTGGCGGCGACGACCAGAACAACAATATCGGTCACGTTCGCGCCGCGGGCCCGCATTTCGGTAAAGGCCGCGTGACCCGGTGTATCCAGAAACGTGATTTTATCGCCGGAATGTACCGTGATTTGATAGGCTCCAATATGTTGGGTAATCCCGCCGGCTTCGCCTGAAACCACGTCTGTTTGGCGCAGAGCGTCAAGAAGGGAAGTTTTTCCATGGTCAACGTGGCCCATAATGGTCACGACAGGAGGGCGAGGAAGCAGATTGGCATCGGTATCTTCTGCACCTTCAATTCCGATTTCGACGTCGGCTTCGGTCACACGTTTGATTTTGTGCCCGAATTCCAGAATAATCAATTCGGCTGTATCCGCGTCAATCGATTGGTTGATTGTGGCCATAACCCCCATTTTCATCAGGGATTTGATCACATCTCCCCCGCGTTCGGTCATCCGGTTGGCCAGTTCCTGAACGGTAATGGTTTCTGGAACCACCACTTCACGGACTTGTTTGACTTGCTCGACCTTGGTCATCGACGATTTGGCCTTTTGACGGGCGCGACGAACCGATGACAGGGATCGGCCACTGTCGGCACGTTCATATTGTTCGTTCAGAACCTGATTGACGGTCAATCGTCCGGAACGGCCAGGATTCCATTCGTTGGACGGAGCGGCATCATCTGCCCCACGCGACGATTTGCCCGCTGTCCGTTTCAAACGGTCACGGACGGACTCGGTATCATCTTCGCGTGGACGGTATCCGGCACCTGCGGTCGGGGATGCGGTCGCAGCCCGTGTTTCTGCGAGTTGTTTTTCCTGAGCCTTGCGGTGTTTTTCCAACTCTTCCGCTTTTTTACGATCTTCGGCTTTAATCAGCTCCAGCTCTTCCATTTCGCGGCGGCGCAATTCGTCGGCGTCAATTTTGCCCGGACGTTTACCAGTCACTTCCGCTTCGGCGCGCAGCTTCTCTTCTTCGGCTTCCAGAGCGCGGCGTTTGGCCTCTTCCTCACGACGACGGTCTTCGTCTTCTTTGGCTTTTTGCAAAGCGCGCAAACGGACATCACGTTCTTCGTTGGTCAGATGCTCTTCCCCATCCGCGTGAGCCTGCGCGGCTTCATCGGTTGCAGAATGGGCTGCTGCACCACGTTTTTTCCGTACTTCGATTTGCACGCCACGGCTTTGACCACGGGCGAGCGTTTGGGTGATATGTTGTTGTCCGGGAGTGCCTTTCAGGCTTAGCGTGCCCTTTTTGGCAGCGCCTGATGTTCCGCTGGTTCCGGTGAGTGAGAGTGTCTTTTTTTCTTCCGTCATTTACTTTTCCGACTTTACTGCTTTCAGTTTTGTTAAAATTTCTAATAATTTTTGGGTCAGCCCACCATAGGCCAAGACCATA
>CAZMZK010000038.1:0-12072 GCA_964570705.1 uncultured Micavibrio sp. | reverse complement strand
GCGTGGATCAAGCCACCGGCGAACCGATTGCGCCAAAACCAAAAGAAGACCGCGCCGACGAACAAGCCGCAGATTAATACCTGCCTATCCGCCCTCCCCCTTGTGTGGGGAGGGTTTGGGTGGAGCAACCTCCACCAATCGCAGATTCAACAAAAGACGATACTGCCATGAAAACAGACATAAAAACCGAGGACTGGATCAAATACACCTCCCCCGCCGAAGGACTGACCGTCCGTTGGAATGAACCACTATGGGCGCCCCCCACCAAAGCCCGTGGCAAACAACAAAAAATGGGAGAGCAACGCGTCACCGCAACCATTTTGTCCGTTGGCGATGTTCTGGAATTCCATGTTCTGGACATCCAGAAAATATCAGGTGGCGGAACCACACGTGTTCAGGCTGGCGACGTTATCCGCCGCAAACCATCGACACTCGACCTCGGGAATTGTTACCAAAAACGGGATTAATCAAATTTGGGAATCGTCCGGTCATAGGACAGGATAAAGGCTGCCGCTTTGTCGGCGGCTTTTTCATTGGGATTGGCTTCCAACAGATGGAGAATCTTTTTCGAGGCTTCCATCTGGATCTTACGTTCCATGTCGGATTCCAACAAACTTTGCACCGCCGCCGATACTTTGTCCGGAACAGCATTTTCCTGAATAAATTCCGGATATACCAGATGTCCCAGCAATATATTGCCCAAATGCGCAAATTTTGTTTTGACCACACGGCGGATAATTTCCCATGTCCATGTGTGCATTTTATAAACAATGACATGAGGGGTTCCCGCCAAGGCAATTTCCAGAGCCACCGTCCCCGACACCGCAATTGCTACGTCCGGCGCACGGAACGCATCCCATCGTTCGGCCGGATCACAGGTCACAATCGCCGGTACATCGGCTTCTTTGAATTGCGCCTCTAAGGCCTCTTTCCATTTGGGCAAGGTCGGCACAACACAGATCACATCCGGATAACGGGTTTTGATATCTTTGGCCACATCAATCATCAGCGGTACAAGCCCCTTGATTTCGGATGTCCGGCTGCCACAAAACAGACCCAACAATTTCCGGTCCGGTGACAAAGCATGGGCGGCACGAAACCGCGCTCCGTCTCCCTCCAGAATGCCGGATGTCACCATCGGGTGCCCCACCGCAATCGACCGCAACCCTTCGCGTTCAAAATAGATTGGCTCGAACGGGAACAAACACATCATCCCATCCAGAAACTGCTTCACTTTGGCGGCACGTCCGCTGCGCCACGCCCACACAGTCGGAGCCACATAATGAATGCGTTTGGCCCGCAACCCTGCGGCTTTGAGTTTCTTTTGTACCCGAAACGAAAAATCCGGGGCATCAATCGTGACCACCACATCCGGATTATATACACGAATGGCCTGAACAGTTTTCGCAATCAAATTCAAAAATTTGGGAATACGCGGCAAAACCTCGGCAAGCCCCATCACCGATAAATGATCCATCGGAAACAAGCTGGAGCCAAGGCCTGCGGCCATCATCGCATCTCCACCGATCCCGCGAAATTCGATATCCGGATTTTGTTCCCGCAACGATTCCATCAATCCCGCACCCAAGCGATCTCCGGACGCTTCCCCTGCAATCACAAATACTTTAAACGCCATGATCGTCTATCCCCATTACAAATAATCCATACGCATTGCACATCGCAATGACACGCGCACGATCCAAAATCAATGTGCGCCCTGCCTCAACCGCCACGCCGCGAAACCCTGCTTTATGCAGATTTTCAATCGTCACCGGACCAATGGTCGGCATATCCAGTGCCAGATCCTGTTGCGGTTTGGACATTTTCACCAGAATCGGCGTCTCTTGTCCTGCGCACGCACCGATCAACGCATTGGTTCCGGTTTCTGTTTCATAATAGATCGTCCCGTGCGCATCCACAACCACCGACTGCCCTTTATCATCGGCCCCGTGACGTTTTGCCGCCAGAATACCTTGTTCGATCCGGATCCGTTCGCCCTCGGTCGGCGACACAGTCCCCAAAACGCCCGCAGGGCTGAGAATATCCGGCAAAACTTCGTGCGCGCCGATCAATGTCAGGCCAAATTTTTCAATCTCGTGCCGGATAAATTTTAACAGGCTGTCATCCCCCATACGCCGCAAGACCAAGCGCGATAATAATCGCAGCAAGATCCCGAACCCGTAAGAATCCGTCCGTAGTGCCCAGAAATTCGGACGTTTTAAAGCTCCGGCCAAGACAACCGACTGTGCACCTTGCTCTTTCAGATGTTCCAGAATATGTCCGGCCTGTCCAATTGCAAAAAACGTGACATCGTCCGTGAGATCCGACAACGAATCGGGCGTAATCCCCTTTAATCCGACCACAATTGGCGACACACCCTGTTCACGCCAGCGTGCAATTAATCGGCGTGGCAGGTCACCTTGCCCCGCAATCAGCCCAACCCGCGGCTTCCCGCAGGAAGACGTTATTTCTTCGGTGGTGTGCATAATGGGAATTTGGTTTTTCCACGCGCAAAGTCAATGATTTGCATCACCGCCGCGCTGGATTCAAAGTTTTGGGCTACGCTTTCGATACGTTGATCCAGCGTGCCGTCATCGCCAAATAATTCATAAAAAGCCCGCTGCAACAATTTGATGTGCTCTTTATCAAATCCGTTGCGTTCCAATCCAACCAGATTGAGGCCCGCAAGAGATGCACGCTCGCCCTTCACCCGTCCATAGGGGATAACATCGCTTTCGACACCGGACATCCCGCCGATCACCGCAAAGGATCCAATCCGGACAAATTGGTGAACGGCCGCCAACCCGCCGATCAGAACATGATCCCCCACGGTCACATGCCCGCCCAACGTTGCGTTATTGGCCATGATGACATGGTTCCCCACGACACAATCATGCGCGACATGCGTGCTCATCATCAACAGGCAATGATCACCGACCACCGTTTTCATGGCCCCTGTCTCGGTCCCCGGATTCAAGGTTGCGTGTTCCCGAATCGTATTAAACTTTCCGATGATCAGCTCGGATGGCTCGCCGTGATATTTCAAATCTTGCGGGGCATGCCCAACAGAGGCAAAGGGATAAATGACAGTTCCCTCCCCCACCGTGGTAATTCCTTCAACGACCACGTGCGACTTTAATTCCACGCGATCCTGCAAGGTGACATGTTTTCCAACAATGGAATACGGCCCAATCACTACGTCCGCGCCAATCTGCGCGTCCGGATCAATAATCGCCGTGGGGTGAATTTGCGTACTCATATGTGTAACCTGCTGCATGACCCGCCGAAGAGCAAGTCACGTTTCCTTTCGCGGTGTTGCAATCCCGCCTGCCCGTTTTTTCTTACTTGTCCGGCGCGTCAAAAATCATCGCGCTGTATTCGGCTTCCGCACATAAAACGCCATCGACTTTGGCTTCCCCACGGAACTTCCATACATTGCCACGCGATTTCAAACATTGCACATGAATATGCATGCTGTCCCCCGGCACTACAGGCTTGCGGAATTTCGCACCATCAATGGTCATAAAATACACCATTTTATTCCGGCCACTTTGCCCCAGACTGTGCACAACCAAAACACCTGCTGTTTGCGCCATCGCTTCCACAATTAACACGCCCGGCATCACGGGATTCCCCGGGAAATGCCCTTGGAAACAGGGTTCGATCCGGATCCGTTCGCCCTCGGTCGGCGACACAGTCCCCAAAACGCCCGCAGGGCTGAGAATATCCGGCAAAACTTCGTGCGCGCCGATCAATGTCAGGCCAAATTTTTCAATCTCGTGCCGGATAAATTTTAACAGGCTGTCATCCCCCATACGCCGCAAGACCAAGCGCGATAATAATCGCAGCAAGATCCCGAACCCGTAAGAATCCGTCCGTAGTGCCCAGAAATTCGGACGTTTTAAAGCTCCGGCCAAGACAACCGACTGTGCACCTTGCTCTTTCAGATGTTCCAGAATATGTCCGGCCTGTCCAATTGCAAAAAACGTGACATCGTCCGTGAGATCCGACAACGAATCGGGCGTAATCCCCTTTAATCCGACCACAATTGGCGACACACCCTGTTCACGCCAGCGTGCAATTAATCGGCGTGGCAGGTCACCTTGCCCCGCAATCAGCCCAACCCGCGGCTTCCCGCAGGAAGACGTTATTTCTTCGGTGGTGTGCATAATGGGAATTTGGTTTTTCCACGCGCAAAGTCAATGATTTGCATCACCGCCGCGCTGGATTCAAAGTTTTGGGCTACGCTTTCGATACGTTGATCCAGCGTGCCGTCATCGCCAAATAATTCATAAAAAGCCCGCTGCAACAATTTGATGTGCTCTTTATCAAATCCGTTGCGTTCCAATCCAACCAGATTGAGGCCCGCAAGAGATGCACGCTCGCCCTTCACCCGTCCATAGGGGATAACATCGCTTTCGACACCGGACATCCCGCCGATCACCGCAAAGGATCCAATCCGGACAAATTGGTGAACGGCCGCCAACCCGCCGATCAGAACATGATCCCCCACGGTCACATGCCCGCCCAACGTTGCGTTATTGGCCATGATGACATGGTTCCCCACGACACAATCATGCGCGACATGCGTGCTCATCATCAACAGGCAATGATCACCGACCACCGTTTTCATGGCCCCTGTCTCGGTCCCCGGATTCAAGGTTGCGTGTTCCCGAATCGTATTAAACTTTCCGATGATCAGCTCGGATGGCTCGCCGTGATATTTCAAATCTTGCGGGGCATGCCCAACAGAGGCAAAGGGATAAATGACAGTTCCCTCCCCCACCGTGGTAATTCCTTCAACGACCACGTGCGACTTTAATTCCACGCGATCCTGCAAGGTGACATGTTTTCCAACAATGGAATACGGCCCAATCACTACGTCCGCGCCAATCTGCGCGTCCGGATCAATAATCGCCGTGGGGTGAATTTGCGTACTCATATGTGTAACCTGCTGCATGACCCGCCGAAGAGCAAGTCACGTTTCCTTTCGCGGTGTTGCAATCCCGCCTGCCCGTTTTTTCTTACTTGTCCGGCGCGTCAAAAATCATCGCGCTGTATTCGGCTTCCGCACATAAAACGCCATCGACTTTGGCTTCCCCACGGAACTTCCATACATTGCCACGCGATTTCAAACATTGCACATGAATATGCATGCTGTCCCCCGGCACTACAGGCTTGCGGAATTTCGCACCATCAATGGTCATAAAATACACCATTTTATTCCGGCCACTTTGCCCCAGACTGTGCACAACCAAAACACCTGCTGTTTGCGCCATCGCTTCCACAATTAACACGCCCGGCATCACGGGATTCCCCGGGAAATGCCCTTGGAAACAGGGTTCGTTAAATGTCACGTTTTTCAAACCCACCGCGCTCTCGTTGGGAACATATTCCAAAATACGGTCGACCAACAACAAAGGATAACGATGCGGAATCCGCTCCATAATCTGGAGGATATTGATTTGATCTTTTTTCTCGTCGTGTTTTTCGGGAACCGATTCACTCATCGCGCTTTTCCTTTAGGCTGTTTTCTTTTTATGATGGGACATGGATTGTAACGTGGCCGTCTGACGCATAAATTGTTTCAACGGCACGGCAGGATACCCCATGACTTCCTCTTTCGGGGCAACATCTTTCATGATACCGGATTGCGCCGCGATACGAGCCATAGACCCGATTTTCAAATGTCCCGCAATGCCGACCTGTCCACCGATCACCACAAAATCACCCAACTCTGTGCTGCCGGCAATTCCGCTCTGGGATACCAAAACACATCCACGCCCAATTTTGACATTGTGTCCAATTTGAACCAAGTTATCAATCCATGTGCCCGATCCGATGACGGTATCTCCCGATGCCCCACGATCGATACAGGTATTGGCTCCGATTTCGATAAAGTCTCCCATCATCACGCGCCCCAATTGCGGCACTTTGACAAATCCGGCGGGATCAATGGCAAACCCGAATCCATCCTGCCCCACACGTACCCCGGGATATAACCGGACATGTTTTCCCAAAACAGCATGGGTGACCGATGCATGCGGCCCGATGCGACAATTTGCACCGATCACCACCCCATCCCCGATCATGGCATGTGTTTCAATCCATGTCCCATCACCAATTTCGGCATGGGCACCGATCGTGACAAAATCACCAATGGATACGCCTGACCCGATTTTGGCCGTAGGATGAATCCGCGAAAATTCGGACACGCCCGTTTCCGGACGATATTCCGGATAAAACGCCTGTGCTGCGAGGGCATAGCTTTTATACGGAGACTTTGACAACAAAACACGCACACCATCGGGTGCCAAACGCGCCAGATCCGGATGCACAATCACAGCCCCCGCCTTGGTACGAGAGAATTGGTCACGATATTTTTTATTATCCAGAAACGCCAAATGTTCAGATCCGGCACTGTCCAACGATGCCACATCATGCACGATGAAATCGGCATCTTCCGGACGCGCCAGTTCCAGAGACGCTTTGGCACATAATTGCGCCAAAGACACAGGGGTTGGTTTTTGAAAGAAACGGGGATCCGCCACAATAAGCCTCTATTTCAGATCAACAGTTTTCATGGTCTCATCCAGCTTTTTAATCACATCCGCTGTGATATCCAATGATTCTTGGGCAATCACAACTGCAGAACGATCCAACACAGCCTGAATTTTTTTCTGCTCGGCGATATCAGCACAAATTTTTGCCACATTCCCCTGAATGCCTTTCAACGCCGCATTTTTTGCCTTTTCCAGATCCATATTTTTCTTCATCACGCTTTCACGTTTGGATTTCAGATCGGTCTCGAAGGATTTTTTCTTGTCATTAAATCCTTTTTCATCGAGTGTTTTCCGCGAATCCAGCAGAGCCTGCTCTTTGGAGCGCAAATCTTTTTCATACGCGACAGCTTCTTTTTGCAAGGCATCGCGGCGGGTTTTAAATTTTGCTTGCAAATCCTTACCCGCAGCCGATGTTTCAATGATCTTGCTCAAATCAATAATGGCGACCGGCATATCGGCCTTGGCTGCGCCGGAAGTCAGAGCAAGAACAGCAAAACCCAGAACTGCATAACGGAAAGACGAAAAAATACTCATAATTATACCTCTGTAAAAAGTTAGAATTGTGTTCCAAAACTGAAACGGAAGACTTGCTCTACGTCATAATCTTCTTTCAGAATTGGTTTGGATAAATCAATCCGGACAGGTCCCATCGGAGATGCCCACGACAAGCCCATCCCCGCCGACATCCGCAAAGAACTGCTGTCAACCAGATTGGCCGTAGAGGCTGTATCAATCCCCCACAACGATCCAACATCGCTAAAGGCATGTCCGGCAACCCCCATATCGTCCGGAAGACCTATCGGGAATTTTAATTCGACAGTCCCACGATAGAACTGGTTCCCACCAAGAGAGTCATCCGTGGATAAATCACGCGGACCAATCCCGGCTTTTTCAAACCCGCGCAAATTCGTGCCGCCGACAAAGAAACGCTCGTTGATCCGGACATCCGATCCGCCGTATCCAGCGATCATTCCGGTTTCTCCCAAGGTACTGAGCACCCAACGATCGGCCACAGGGTAATAATAAGAGGCCCCAACTTTTCCCATGATATACTTGGCATCGCCCCCGACCCCTGCAATTTCGGTATCCAACCAGGCCGTATATCCATCCGTCGGATACAATTTGCTATCCAGATTCGAATAATCCAGACGCTGCGAAATCGATGACGTTGTGCGCGTTCCTTCTTGATCCTTCACATAGCGGGATGCATCCGAAGCAACGTTGGTAATTTCATTGTCTTCGACACTATATTTCCATGTCTGGCGTAAATTTTCGGACAACGGATATCCTAAACGCAATGCCCCGCCTGTTCGTCTCTGATCAAACGAACTCTGATTTTGTTGATCCTTGGTGGTATGGAATAGATCCACTCCGGCGGACAAATCCCTTTCAAGGAAATACGGTTCGGTAAACGATACATCAAACTCTGTACGCGCTCCGGCAACAGTGGCCGAAAATCCCAGATCCTGCCCCTTCCCGAGCAAGTTACGTTCACGAATATGGAAGTCCGCCAATGGCCCATCTGCCGTCGAGAACCCCGCCCCCAGAGAGATATCCCCTGTGGATTGTTCCTCCACATTCACATTCACAACGGTTTTATCCGGCGTTGTTCCGGGAACCGTTTTAACGTCCACCTTGGAAAAATATCCCAGATTTTTGATATTTCTTTCCGATTTTGACAACAATGTCCGGTTAAACGGATCCCCTTCCGACAACTCTACCTGACGGCGAACAACTTTATCCAAAGTACGCACATTGCCATCCACATTGATGCGTTCTACAAACACGCGGGGTGTTTCATTGATATTGAAGATCAAATCCACAACAGCTTTGTTACGATCCCGATTGACATCAGGGACAATATTGACAAAAGCATATTGTTTATCCCCCAGCGTTTTGGTCATTTTATCAATGCTGGTTTTGATTTTATCCGCGTTATACCAATCGCCTTTATGTAAGGACACATCCGGCATCAGGTCTTTTGATTCCAGATTGCGAATCTGCGAATTGATTTTGATATCGCCGACCCGATAACGTCGCCCTTCGTCCAGTGTCACCGTGATATAAAATTTCGTTTTGTCCTGCGACAACTCCGATGCCATGGATACGACGCGGAAATCGGCATAGCCCTGTTTCAAATAAAACTGACGCAACATTTCTTCATCATACGCCAAACGATCCTGGTCGTACCGGTCATTGGACGATAACACGTTATACCAATGGGATTCTTTCGAGGCGATCACCGACCGCAATTCATTATCATCAAAGCGTTTATTCCCGACAAAACGAATGCTTTCAATCTCGGTCAGAGGGCCTTCCTTGATTTCGAAGACCAAATTTACACGGTTTTGATCAAGCTTGATAATTTTCGGTTGAATATCCGCCGAGAAACGTCCATTCCGCTGGTAAATCTCGTACAATCTGGCGACATCCGCCTGCACACTGGCCCGCGAGAACACTTGGCGCGAGCGCGCCTGAATCTCGCCTTGCAGTTTTTCGTCTTCCAGTTCCTTGTTCCCTTCGAAGGCAACTTCATTAATCACCGGATTTTCAGCCACCCGAATGGTCACCACACCGTTGGCTTCCGAGACCTGAACATCGGCAAACAGCCCTGTCGCAAACAGGCTTTTCAACGCGGCATCCAACGAGTCTTGCGTAACCGCGTCCCCTTTTTTCAGGCTGAGATAGGTCAACACCGTTGCAGGCTCAATGCGCTGCGCCCCCACGACCTGAATATCTGTCACCGAGGCCGCCATCGCGACAGATGGCGCAACCAAACATGTCAGAGCCGTTGTCAGAAAGAGAGAAGAAACACGCATGGATACGTCCAATCTGTTTGCAAGGTCAATAAACCTTAAGAGAAATGGTGGTTATACAGCCTTTTTTACGCCCAATTTATCAGCCTGATCAATGAGCGTAGTGGTACCGGACAACGCCATCGAGGCACGACGCCCTTTTTGGGATCCTACGGTCACATCTTTTCCGCTCTTCAAATCTTCGAGCAAGTGTTTCATGCTGTCCGGTGTCAAATCTTCGAAATAGTCGTCATTGACCTGAACCATCGGCGCATTCACGCATGCGCCCAAACATTCAACTTCCATCAGGGTAAACAAACCGTCTTTGGTGCTTTCGCCCGTGTGGATTCCCAAATGATCTTCGCAAGTCTTCACGATATCGCCCGATCCGCACAGCATGCACGGAGTTGTGGTACACATCTGTACCAGATATTTGCCAACCGGTTCCAGATTATACATGGAATAAAATGTGGCCACTTCATACACCTTGATAGGAGGCACATCCACGATTTCGGCGATCTTGTCCATCGCCGCCCGTGGGATCCAGCCCCCGTATGGAGGGTTTGCCGCCGCACCGTCTTCGGCGACCTGACGTTGGGCCAAGTCCAGCAAAGGCATGGTGGCCGAGCGTTGTTTCCCTTTGGGATAACGCGACAAAATTTCGTCCACGCGCGCCATATCCCGAAACGCAAATTCTTTTGGCTGATACGCCGCTGTTACATCAACATGTTTTTTCATGGTCAGAATCCCTTTATAGACGCCTATTTCTATAGATAGATCTCTGGAATATCAAGGCAGAATCCGCAGGTCATCCCCAACTGATTTCTGGTCGGTTACAGTCAAGATTACGACAGATACGGAATAGCGGGCGGCATGATAGAAGCAAAAGGTCCACACATCTTTTTATAAAGGGATGTCACATCCCCTGTCCGGATAAATTCCTCCACTATGCCAGACGGGAGCTGGATATCTTCTCCCTGATCGATAAGAGCCTGGAGATCTTCCGGAGATAGAAAAACAACACTCAAATGCTCATCCGGGGCCATGTTCTCAGGGGTCCGCCCCTTCGGGCATTCACATTTAAAATAAGCAACTGTCCGATTCCGAAATTTGGGATGCTGCGCAATTCCCAAACACTCTCCCACCCTGACAGCGATCCCCAATTCTTCTTGCCCTTCACGCCACAAGAGACCTTGCGGATTTTCATAATTATGGTCCGGTTTTCCACCAAACGGCTCATACCACACACGATCGGTTCCATCCGGATCTTTATCCCCGCGCTTTAACAGAACCAATTTCCCATCCACCACCAAAATGCCGGATACTTTATGAACCCGACACGCAAACCCGAACGCCGTTAAAAGCGTATGGTTTACAGGTTTGAGACAGTCACTCCCTTGCTCCCTTCCTCGCGTCAAAGGTTGCCGGCACATTTGCCCCGCCGCATGCATAAATGCCTGCGCATAACCGTTAACAACATTTCCGAAAGGCCAAAATGAACACAACGAATACATGCGGATACTCCCCGTAAGAATGATTATTATTTTCTTTTTTCTAATATTCTCAAAATATAATTACAATATAACGCATCAAATTATCAACATATTTTCATACACTTCGGAGAAATCCATACAAATGCCCGATAGCTCAACTGATGCAAGATGGGAATCAATTGACCTTGAATATGCTTTATAAACTCTCTTCCAAGGATCTAACGGCGGCAAAGAATTTCTCTGTGGCTTCATGAACATAGGGATTGTCACGTTGAATCGCGAGAAAAAGATCTTCACTGTCATAGCGAATTAACTCGACCATATCGTTTAAATGTGCGTATGTTTTCGTTTGCTGATGGATCTCCGGCACATCCATGCGAACAAATACTTTCGCAATCATATGTGTCAAGCCTTGAACATAAGCCATTTCACGATCATGTTGTTCGGGAGTTGTTTCAAAAACGTTCAAAAATAACTTGTTCTGAAGAAAATCGTGAATCACTCCCCCCCGATTTCCAACAATATTGCATAAAGCAATATTCAATCCACTAATGCCTCTCTTCCCGCTTTGCGGACCGAATAAGGGATGGAGACTCACAATATCAATGCCAGACGGCACGTATTTTTTAAGAATTTCAACTGGCTTGCATTTGACAGAGCACAAATCCACCAGAAGTTGCCCCTCCCGCAAGAAAGGACAAATTGCACGCACTGTAGCTTCCATTTCCTTAACCGGAACGGCCAAAATCAGAACATCGCTTCGCGCAACATCCTCCAAAGACAGGACAGACAAATTATAGGTTGCTTCAATATTTTCCAAATTACGAAACGCATCATAGATACGGACATCAAAATACGGCGTAATATGCTTCAACATAAACTCGCCGAATGCTCCCACGCCGATGATGCCACATGTCAACTTCTGTTTTTGCACCCTGAAAACCTATTTTTCGATAGAGAGGGCAATAAAGAGCCCAAGAATAGACATATTCCAACCCGCTCTACTCTATCCAAAACTTATTAAAGAAAGGTATACTTCATTCGGTTCATAACCCAAAAAAAAGAGCCCCCTCACCCGACTTCGGCTAAAAGCTTACAGCATTAGGCCTGCAGACCAATCAACGGATAAACGGAAAAATAATGCTCACGCAAACCGGTTGCTGCGTGGGAAGCCGTTGGGTGGCATTTTACCGGATCCGGCACGATCCCCGATCCATTCCT
>CAZMZK010000037.1:0-12352 GCA_964570705.1 uncultured Micavibrio sp. | reverse complement strand
CATCCCGAACAATCAACTGTTTGGCCGCATGACGCGGAGCAACCGGACGCAACGCAATCCGGTCTTCAGGCAATTCAAAATCAAAGTCATCGACACGCATCAAAAAACTTGCACATTATATATGGGGGTTATCGGGGCTATCGGATTACATTTTTCCAAGAATAACCGGACGGTCAATAAACCCATTGATAAAGGTTATCAAGACCAAATCGCCTTTTTTAAAACTCTGCCCCTGCACGGCGGCAGTCGTGACAGCCCGATACATAACATCGCCCTCCTGTTTCATCCATGGATATTTAAACCCCAAACGCCCTTTCCCATCCCTTTTCTCATCACTGATAATTCCAACCAAAGACGATGTCGCCATGGGAACCGGGGTATTCATGGATGGTGCATATTTTGTATTTTCCGGCACCAGAGATAGGCGATTTTCCACACTGCAATCCTCTACATCGTTGTAACAATTCATCAGGATTCGCGAGCTGGTGACATAGTATTTTCGGTCACCTAAACTGATTTTATAACCAGAACGGATCTTCGCCCACTGAACCGACATCGTAAGACCGTTATTTTCTCCGTTATATCCCGCCATTTTTATATCAGCAATTTGTTTCAACGCCTTTATATTATAATCGTTTAATTGATATTCTTTCTGGACATTATAGGTTGCCCCTTCATTGGCGCTTTGCTCCACAAACGTCTTATGCTCCATATCATAATCAGACATCACATAGTTTTCAAAACCGCTCCGGGCCGAAATGGACAACGTATCCGAAACATTACAGCACGCTTGTGCATTTTTATTGCCTTCTTTTTCCTTTAGTTCACTGAACGGTATTTCCTCGACATATTTGTCCAAAGTTTTTAAATCATCCACAAAGATAAATGTTGGCTGTTTATCAATATTCCTGACCACATAAAACAGTCCCAACTCATCCATGATGCGTCTAAAGAAATTATAATCCACCTCACTCAAGCGTGTTGTAAATTCTCTTGGTTCGTATTTTCTTTTCAGATCAAACTTATATTTAATTCCCAGTTTATCGAGCATAGACGCAAGAATTTCCGGTTGGGTTTTATTGACAAACAATTCGTTTTCAGAATGTTTCTCCATTTGTTCCAGCTCATTACAGCCGCCCAGTCTATACTGTCCGGATGAAGCCGAGTAAGATACCTCATCTATGTATGCAGAATAATTATAATCCTCCTTATTGGTGTGCACCTTTACAGTAACAGGTTTATATAAAAAACTCCGGATATCACTGATAAAAACCTTCTTCCGCTTTTCCTGAGGAGCCATAACAAAAGAAATGCAGGCATTATTATCAGAGAAAGCTTGGAATCCATCGCTATAAGAAAATTCCTTGACATTATAATCCTTCGGAACGAGGACACCAGACACCGTAATCATAGGCACTGGAGGTTTCCCAAGATTATCCCCCCCCCCCTATAATCTGTTCAAAATCATCTGCGCTGGCCAGCGCAGCCAAACACCACACAGAAAGAAAGAAAAAAGAAAAATACTTCATCATAACTCCACCCGTTTTACAAAAAATCAATAGACCTGTTGCAAAAGTCCTGATCCGGCCAAAATCGTCATCCCGTTGAAAAACGAGATCTTAAAAATCAATGGGTTAAAGATACCGGCTTGCGCCGGTATGACGACGGCAGGACTTTTGCAACAGGTCTAATATACAATAACAAAGATTATACAGAGAGTCATGGATACACATCAAAAAACTTGCAAATTACATAATGCTCATATAAAACCATCAGCACATTCATAACAGACAATCGTGGAGATGAAAATGTTGAGACAAAACTTGATTGGATTGGCCCTTGTTGCCACACAGGCTTTCGGAACCCCTGCCCTCGCACAAGAAGATTCTGGTAAATTCATTGATATTCTAGCTTCTCGTCAAACAGTGACCTACCACCCCAACGGCATTATTGAAACGCGATCCCCCGTCGCCGACCTGATCCAGGTTGATAATGATGGAAGTATTTACTTAGCAGTCGGGGCCAATGGATATGATATCGAGCCCACAACCGCCGTTGCAAAGATTGCTCTTTCCGGTTCCTCTGTTACGGTAAGCGCTCTGACGGATACATTAGAAGATAGAACACTATATCTCACTTTTCCATGTACCAATGATTCATTTACACATAACATCACACGCTTACTTGCCCAATTAACAGCAAATACTGCATATCGCGGCATCCCTCATAACGGATCAACAGAAGACGCAAAAGCCGCTACCAATGCGTACATAGCCTTCACTAGCGCTGTTAGGTCTACCTTAGAGATCTGCGCCACACACGGGGGGCCCGCCACACCCGCACCTTAGAATTTCATTCCTACGCCGCTTCCAACTGTTTCAATGCGCTCGCAAATTTGGACAACATCGCTTCGTTTTCAGCACGGCGGGATTTTTGTTCCGCAATGATATCTGCCGGAGCATTGGTGACAAATTTTTCATCGGCCAATTTCACATCGATTTTGCCGATATTGGCTTGCAACTTTTCGATTTCTTTTTTCAGACGATCACGTTCCTTGTCCAGATCAATGATCTCGGCAATCGGCAGAACATAGGTTGCTTCATCCAATATCGTCTGGATCGACCCTTTTGGAACCTCTTGCGAGACAGAAACCGATTCCAGACGGGCCATACGGCGCAAGATTTCGTCATAGGTCTGAAGACGTTTGACCGTCACAGACGACGCATCCTTGACCAACATAGCCACTTTGGCCGCGACCGGAACATTCATATCAGACCGCACCGAACGGATTTCCGTGATCGACCGGATCAACCAATTGATTTCTTCGGCCGCTGCCGGTTGGTACAATTCCGGCGCATAGGTCGGCCATTTTTGTCCCATCAACAACGTTCCCGCAGGACGTGGAGCAATGCTCGCGTATAACTCTTCGGTAATAAACGGCATAAATGGATTGAGCAAAATCAAGATCTGATCCAGAACCCATCCGATGGTGTCACGGGTTTCCTGTTTCAGGGAATCATTGGTGTTTCCCTCGCCCAATAATGGCTTGGTAAATTCCAGATACCAATCACAGAACGTGCCCCACACAAATTGATAAATCGTGTTGGCGGCGTCATTGAAACGATAATCGTTCAAATGTTGCTCAATGGATGTTTTCGCATCCATCAACGCCCCGATAATCCATTTGTTAATGGTTTCGTTGGCTTGTTCCGGTGTGAAATCCGGATTCGGATTACAGCCATTCATTTCGCAATAGCGTGTCGCATTCCACAGCTTGGTTGCAAAATTGCGATAGCCTTCGATCCGTTCTTCCGACAACCGGACATCACGGCCTTGCGCCGCCATCGCCGTCAGGCAAAAGCGCAGGGCATCCGTGCCATATTTCTCGATAATATCCAACGGATCAATCACGTTGCCTTTGGATTTCGACATTTTCTGCCCTTTGGCATCGCGCAGCAAGGCATGGATATACACTTTCTTGAAAGGCACATCGCCCATAAAGTGAATGCCCATCATCATCATCCGCGCAACCCAGAAGAAGATAATATCAAATCCGGTAATCAAGACATCTCCCGGATAATATTTTGCCAATTCCGGAGTCTTATTTGGCCACCCGAGTGTCGAAAACGGCCACAGTGCCGAGGAAAACCACGTATCCAGAACATCTTCATCACGGCGCAATTTCACCCCTGTTCCGGCCTGGGCTTGTGCCTCGGCTTCGCTTTCGGCGACATAGACTTTTCCGTCTTCGTCATACCAAGCGGGGATTTGGTGCCCCCACCATAATTGACGCGAAATACACCATGGCTGGATATTCCGCATCCATTCGTAATAGGTGTTTTCCCAATTTTTTGGTACGAACTGGGTCTTACCGGTTTCCACAGCTTCCAACGCTGGTTTTGCCAATGTCTGGGCATCGCAATACCATTGCTCGGTCAGGAATGGCTCGATAGGTACACCCGATCGGTCTCCATAAGGAATCTGGTGGACATGATCCACTACTTTTTCCAAATACTCCAACTCTTCAAGATCTGCGATGATTTTTTTACGCGCCTCAAAACGATCCAAGCCTTGATATTCCCTAGGACAATTTTCATTCATGTGACCATCAGTGGTCATTAAATTGATTAAAGGAATCCCCTTATCTTTATGGCGTTTATACACTTCAAAGTCATTAAAATCATGGGCTGCCGTGATCTTGACCGCACCAGATCCAAAATCAGATGTAACATATTCATCTGCAATAATTGGAATGATCCGACTACACACCGGAACAACAGCAAACTTACCAACCAAATCAGTATAACGTTCATCGTCGGGATGGACAGCAATCGCTCCATCTGCAAGAATCGTCTCAGGGCGCGTTGTGGCGATGCTGATTGAGCCACTTCCATCTTCAAGAGGATAACGAACATGATACATCTTGCCCTTAACCTCGCGGTGCTCGACCTCAATATCAGACACAGCCGTCTGTAATTTGGGGTCCCAGTTGACCAACCGCTTGTCTTTGTAAATCAGGCCCTGTTTGTACAATTCGACAAACACTTTGCGAACGGCAGCAGACAAGCCCTCATCCATGGTAAAGCGTTCCCGGCTCCAATCGGGGGTCGCCCCCAAACGGCGCAACTGGCTGGTAATCGCTCCACCCGAATATTCTTTCCATTCCCATACTTTTTCCAGAAACGCGTCTCGGCCCATTTCGCGGCGGCTGGGGGATCCTTCGGCGGCCAATTTCCGCTCCACCACCATCTGGGTTGCAATCCCTGCGTGGTCAGTGCCGGGCAACCACAACGCGTCTTTTCCGTTCATACGGTTAAAGCGGGTTAAAATATCCTGTAACGTTTTGGTAAAGGCATGGCCCATATGCAACGTCCCCGTCACATTGGGCGGAGGCATCATGATACAATACCCCTCGGCCGAAGACGCCGGATTCGCAGCGAACAATCCGGATTCTTCCCATTTCTGATAATGACGTTTTTCGATGTGTGTGTGATCAAATGTTTTATCGAGCATGATATCTTTCCATGTAAAAGTCGTCTTCTGTCATAGCGTTATCCGCTGTTTTCGGCAAGGCTTCAAAAGTTGACATAAACTAAAATGGGAGAATTTCATATCGATTGGTGAAAATTGCCCCCCCAGATCTTCAGGAAGAGAACTCACAGATCAGAAACACGGATCAAAATCCGTCCTAAATTGGCATACCTTGAATTTTGTTATACGCATCCACAGCCGCATCGCGCACAGCCGACACGGTATCCAACGTTAACCGCGCCGCTGTCACAGCTTGCGTAATAGCCAAGGGATCCATGGTTCCCGTAACCGCAGCCGCCGACGCCTTTTCCCCTGCCTTCAAGGTTCCAATGGCCGAACGTGTGGCGTCTTCGAGAAAATTCCCGAAGGACGAACCTTTCGGAGAGCGCCCCCCACCCACATCCCCCGTCAAAGCGGTTTTCGCAGTGGTGGCATAAGCGTTGGCAGCAGCGGCGGGGTTGGAGGTAATGTTGACCATGATAATTATTCCTTATCTTTTCAGTGTATCACACAAACCTTAACGCAACAAATCAATTGTCTTACTCGCCATATCGCGGGTTTGCGTATAGATTCCGATATTGGCTTGATACGATTTGGTGGCTTCTTTCATATCCATCGTTTCGATAATGGTTGAAACATTCGGCATTTGCACATAACCATCCGCATCCGCCGCCGGATGCCCCGGCATATACTTTTTCACGTACTCCGTTTTTTTGTCTTCACTGACTTTATCCAGAGTAACCAATTTTTCGCCTGTGGCCTTATCTAATCGATCTTTAAAGGTCACCACCTTCCGCGTGTATGGCAATTCTCCAGCCTTACTCGGTGCCGTATCCGCATTCGCAGCATTTTGAGCGATCACATTAATCCGTTCGCTTTGAACCCGCATCCCTGCGCCGGAAATGGCCATCGTGGAAAATAAATCAGACATGGTTTACGCTCCTTTTTCCCTTTAAGCCTTTTTGCCCAAAGACACCCGGATCATGTCGGATGTGCTCCGGTACAAATTAACCATCAGTGCATAATTCATCTGTGTATCACTGGCTTTGGTCATCTGCTCTTCCAATACAACACTGTTACCATCCGGCTTCACTTCATAAGGGGTTTTGTTGTTGCCAATTTTAGGATTGGGGGATTGATCGGGCGGCAATAAATGCCCAGCCGAACTCGTTTCCATTTGGATATGCATGTTATTTTTATCAATATTGGCAACCAGACCCGAGAAATCAGCTTTTGCCAAGTCTTGCGCCATATAGCCCGGAGTATCGGCATTCGCCACATTCTGGGAAATTACCTTCTGACGTTGGGCCAGATAGCTCATTTTTGCGTTCATAGCCTGAAACAAACTGATATTTTCGATTGTCATGGTCCTTACCCTTATGCTTTTCTGTGTGGAACATGTTGTTGTCAAAAGGATTTGCAGAAATCGTGCCAGATACGCCCAAGCCGCCACCAGCCACCTCCTCCTCCACGATCAATATCGCGGAAGGTGGCCTAACCCCTTCGAATATCAGGCAAAAACCCAAAAATCCGACCGCCGTGGCCATTACCACGGGCGATACAGCCGGCGATGCCCCGCGCATTACCGCCGCCGGACGGGGAAAAATTGCCGAGCAAATCCTGCAACTGGCCTTTGATAACGGGATCAAAGTCCGTGAAGATTCGGCCCTTGCCGAAATGCTGGCCAAGGTCGAGCTGGACAGCCCGATCCCGTCCGAAGCCTTTCTGGCGGTTGCCGAAGTGCTCTCCTACGTCTATAAAGCAAATGGCGAGCCAAATCCGTTTGATGCGTTGCTGGCCCTAAATATATTACAAGAAACAGAGAAAGAAACAGAGAAAGAAACAAGGGCACCCCCGCATGGAAACACATGATATTCTACGCTTTGTAAGCGCCTTGGTTCTGGTTGTCTCTCTGATGGGGATTTTGTGGATTATCCTGAAACGCCTGAATATATCCGGCGGGATGATCTTGCCACAGGGCAAAAAACGCCGTTTGATGATTGTGGAAACTCTCCCCCTTGATATGAAACATAAAGCCATTTTGTTGCGGAGAGATAACACAGACCATCTTGTTATTTTGGGCCCGAACGGCGAAACTGTGATCGAACGCTCCATTCCCCTGACCATTCCCGTTAGCCCCGTGCAGGAAGACACCCGTGATGCTTAAGAAAATGATCTCATCCAAATATATCCTTGCGGCGTTGTCCGTCTTTCTGATCACCTATGGCCATGACGCTGTGGCACAGGTGTTATCGCTGGATATGGGCGGCACGAATAGTCAGAACAGTACGGTCACAGGCCGCATTGTCCAGATGATGGCGTTGCTGACGGTCCTCTCCCTTGCGCCCTCTATCCTGATGATGATGACCTCGTTTACACGGATTATTGTCGTGCTATCATTTCTGCGCTCGGCAATTGGATTGCAACAAACACCGCCCAACTCGGTGATGATTTCGCTGGCCCTGTTTATGACGTTTTTTATTATGGCGCCGACCTTCCAAAAAGCCTATGACGACGGCGTGAAACCTCTGGTCAACGAACAGATTGACGAGGTCGAAGCCTTCAAACGCACAACAGATCCTTTCAAATTATTTATGTTGAAACACACGCGCGACAAAGATCTGACCCTTTTCGTCAATGCCTCACATAACGAAAAAATCGAAAAAGCTACGGATTTGCCCCTGCAAGTCGTGATCCCCTCCTTTATGATCTCGGAATTACGCCGCGCATTTGAAATCGGCTTTATGCTGTTTCTGCCCTTTTTGGTCATTGATATTGTGACGTCCTCCATCCTGATGTCGATGGGGATGATGATGTTGCCGCCGATTGTGATTTCCCTGCCGTTCAAGATTATTTTCTTTGTGCTGGTCGATGGGTGGAATCTGGTGTGCGGATCCCTGATCAAAAGTTTTGATATGAGTGCTGTTGATATCGGAGCAGCAGGCGCCACAACCGCGCCCCTTGCTCCCGCGATACCGGCCGCCACGCCTTAACTCTTACTTTTCCACCGCCTATGGGGAAGGAACCTGAATCTCCGTCAAAAAAAGAGGGGGCTTTGCGTGATTATCACTGACAATCCATGAAATCATTTGACAAAATGTGAGGAATCCTTATATTGCCGCCATTCCTGAGAAGTTCCCACGGTGGGGACATTGGTTCTGTGTCTTCAGACACCGATCACAATCCGGTTACGGCCATCGGGACAACAACAACAAAATGGAGTATAAGATGGCTGGAAAGCGTCTTGAAAGTAAACATAAAATTGACCGCCGCTTGGGCTGTAACCTGTGGGGTCGTGCAAAATCCCCTTATAACGTTCGTCAAACCGGCCCTGGCCAACATGGCGCAAACCGTGGGAAACCAACCGACTATGGTCTGCAGCTCCGCGCCAAACAAAAGCTGAAAGGCTATTACGGCGGTGTCGGCGAAAAACAATTCCGTAAATATTATTTCGAAGCCATCCGCATGTCGGGTGACGCGTCCCAAAACTTGATTGGCTTGCTGGAAAGCCGTTTGGATGCGGTTGTCTATCGTGCAAAATTTGCGCCCACAATTTTCGCAACCCGTCAATTGGTCAGCCACGGTCACTTCAAAGTGAACGGCAAACGCGTCAACATCCCTTCTTACCAAGTCAAAGAAGGCGATGTTATCGAAGTCCGTGAAAAATCCCGCACCTTGGCGATCGTCATGGGAGCAAAAGAATCCGGCGAACGTGATACTCCGGAATTTTTGGCGATGGACGACAACGGATTCAAAGCGACTTTCGTGCGCGTTCCAAAACTGGAGGATGTTCCCTATCCTGTTGCCATGGAACCCAATCTGGTTATCGAATTTTACAGCCGTTAATTTTTCGGGTGTCTGTACACAATCAAAAGCCGTCGGATTTTCCGGCGGCTTTTTTGTAAGATTTTATGCGCCATAAACCGCCCCCCTATACAAAACACATCGTCTCGTATATAATGAACATGTGGTTTCTGTGGAAAAGGAGGGGTCCGTGGATCATAGCATTCCTGTTACAGAGTATCTGACACCGTTGGACAGGTGTCCTGCCTTGGTGTTGAATGCGGATTACCGCCCCTTAAGTTACTATCCTTTATCCCTATGGCCTTGGCAGGAAGCTGTTAAGGCCATTTTTCGTGAAACCGTTGTTGTGTTGTCGGAATATGGGCGGGTCGTCAGATCCCCGGGCATGGAAATGAAGCTGCCCGCCGTTTTGGTGTTGAAAGAATATGTGCAACCCACGCACACGCCCTCTTTTACACGCTATAACGTATTTCTCCGCGATGGATGGACGTGCCAATATTGCGGGCAGCGGTTTAAAACCGAAGAATTGACCTTTGATCACGTGATCCCCAGATCCCAAGGCGGAAAAACACATTGGACCAACATTGTCACGGCTTGCAAATGTTGTAATTCCAGAAAGGGCGATAAGCTCCCCAAGGATGCCAAAATGCACCCTCTCACCGCGCCGTATGAACCTTCGGTGTTCGAATTGCAAGAAATGGGGCGGCACCTTCCCCACCGGACACTTCACGAAAGCTGGTCTGATTTTCTCTATTGGGACACAGAATTAGAGGAGGGCTAACCCTCCTCTTGAAATCTTCCATATAGTTACGGGCCAACCTAAGCGGCTTCTTGGGATTCCTCGTCCTCGGCGGCCATTTCGGCACGCAAATCCGCAACAAATGCCAGGAAAGACGCGACCGATTCCTGAGGCTCTGCGCTGGCAGAAATCATGCTCATCAGGTTGGAATGAATGGTTGGGGAATTTTCCGATGCGATCACACCGTTTTCGGTCAAAACCGGACGAATTTCGTCGGCAGCAGCCACCATCATGCCTTTAATGACACCGATTTCGGCCATCATTTTCACCGAATCGCCCATGGCCAAAACAGGTTTGTATCCCATCATGAACCCGCCGATAAAGCGGCGTGTATGTGCCGTTTGTTTCAATTTTTCATGACCGCGATATCCGCTTGGGACGATCAACACATCATAATCCGCGGCCAAAGCATCCGACAAATGCTTGTCAACCGGATGGTAATGTCCCCATCCCTTGTCTTGCCAGCCATGCGCCAAAGAGGTTTCTACGCTGATTAATTTCGGATGGGCGCCTGCCTCCAACAAAGCACGTTGGAATGTGGTCATTTCGATTTCATGAAATCCGTTAGCAACGAGAATAGCGACGTTAAGGCCTGCAAGAGGTTTTTGCATCTGATGGAACTCCTTATGAAAGGTTAGATGTTTTCTTTTTATTGTTTTACCCGATTTCGACCCGCCGTTTCCCTGTTGTTCTCTGTACGGATCAGGGATTTGATCGAAATTTATGAAAATTACATCGGGGTGAAGGGAGAGTAATAGAAACGAGGATCGAAAGTCAAGAAAAAATTAACTTTTCGGCAAAGATACTTCTGCCCCGCGCACATAGACCGGAGCCGGAGCCTTCGCGATATCGTATCCCTCGCAGGACGCCGCATGCAACATCTCACACGCCATGCGGGCGATCCCCAAACTATCGGGAACCACGCCGTTCACAACGCGTCCGGAAAAGGCCTGAACCTCATCGTCCGACCAGATGCGCGGCTCTCCGTTTGCGCCGATTTGTCCGTAATAATCCCCGCGTTTGGTATCAATCAGGATCAAAGCATCCGCGCTATCCGGAACCGATCGGGCGATGGCACTCAGGCTAGAGACACCCATCACAGGAATATCCAACGCCAATCCCAAACTCCGCGCGGTCGACAATCCGATTCGCACGCCCGTAAACGACCCGGGCCCTACCGTCACACCAATACAATCCAGATCCTGCAGCGTCATTCCGGACTCCTGTACAACTGCCTCGATCATCGGGATCAACATTTCCGCTTGTCCGCGCTCTGTCTCGACGCGCTGATCCTTGGATTCAGACGTTTCACTGTTCCACACCCGCACAGAACATCCGGTCACAGATACATCCAAAGCCAGAACACGCATCGTTTTCCCTTTTTTCCTTTTTCCCGTTTTTGGTGATTCGGTTATTGCCAGAAAGACAGCGCCCGACTATAGTCAGGGCCATCATGCACCACAAGTTGCTATTCATAAGCCTTTTTCTCTTTTTGGCAATGCCCCAAAAAGGATGGGCGGACAGACTGCCGGATGATTTAAATTCTGCGGTCGCCTATGCCTATTTCCGCGTTGGTGATGATGACAGCACCGTTCCCGCAATTTCCGATGAGGATTTTCAATCCCAGATGGATGAAATTTCCAATCCGGCCAACGGCTATCATCCGGAATCATTGGATACGATTCTCAAGGCTCAGGATAACGGCCATATTCTCCCCGAAAAGACCATTACCCTGACCTTTGAAGGCGAAGACTCATCGTTTCTGTCGCATGCCTTTCCTATCCTGACGGAACGACATATCCCCTTTACGCTGTTC
This sequence comes from uncultured Micavibrio sp., assembly GCA_964570705.1. Lineage (GTDB taxonomy): Bacteria > Pseudomonadota > Alphaproteobacteria > Micavibrionales > Micavibrionaceae > UBA1573. The sequence goes on along the minus strand of CAZMZK010000037.1, from coordinate 902 downwards.
ATCTCTCCCGGACAAATTGATCAGGGACAAAAATCGGGGGATCCCTCCATCCTGACATGGGATGATATCCGGTCGATTGCAAAATCCGATCTGGCCACCATTGGCATGACACCGTATTCCTACACCCATATTGATGGAAAATCCGCCGAAGCCTTGGCCGCTGATATCAATCGCGCCCGCGACAGTTTCCGCACGGAATTACACACCGAACCCAAATATTTCTCCTATCCGTTCGGGGAATATACGGCGGCCTATCTGGACGTCATTAAAAAACAAGGGTTCCGCGCCAGTTTCGGGCAACAATCCGGCGTCATCAGCAAATCATCCTCGCGGCAAAGCCTGCCCCGCTTTACCATGGCGGATCAATTCGCCAATCTGGATCGCCTGACAATGACGGCCCTGTCTCTGCCTCTGCCCGTGACAGATCTGCAACCCGACACCTCGGTAATTGTCACCAATCCCCCACACCCCAGCTTTACCATTCGGGACGATATTCCGGCGGCAGATATTGCCAAAATAAAATGCTTTGCCTCGGGCATTCAAAAAGTCAGCACACAGAAAATCGGGGCACGCCATTTCGAAATCCGTCTCTCTAACGGATTTGACGACAGCAAAGGACGGCTCAACTGCACCATCCCTGCTCCACCTATGGATGGCACCGATGACCCACGCTGGCGGTGGTTGGGATTCCAATTCGCACTTCCCGAAAATATGTAAGAGACCACAAACTGCGGTTAGAGATCATGCCGCAATTTTCTAAAAACTCCGCAGAACAGCTTCAACCTGATCGGCCGCCCAGTCAATCTCGTCTTTGGTAATGATCAAAGGCGGAGCAAAACGTACCACCACATCATGCGTTTCTTTGCACAACAGGCCACATTGCATTAATCCCTCGCACACAG
>CAZMZK010000036.1:0-12900 GCA_964570705.1 uncultured Micavibrio sp. | reverse complement strand
GGAAGTTGGTGGGCTTGCATCGGGGGCCTCGTTATCTGTCTTTGTTTGATAGTATCGGCTCTTCTTGTATTCCGAAACGGCAAAATTCACAAGAACGCCAATGCTGGCCGCTACCGGAACCGCCAGAAACATCCCCACCAACCCCATCAACGATCCCCCCGCCATCAGGGCAAAGATAATCCACAAGGGATGCAACCCAACGCTGCCCCCCATGACTTTCGGGGTAATAAAATTCCCTTCGATAAATTGACCAGCAAAGAAAATACCGGCAATGATCGCCACGAACGTAACGTCTCCGCCCGATTGCAGAATGGCCACGGCGACACTGGTCACCAATCCCAAGGTAGATCCCACAAACGGAATAATGGATAACACGCCCGTGGATAACCCTATCACAAAGCCGTAATGCAATCCCGCAATCGACAAGGTCACGGCATACACAAACCCCAGCGCGACACACACAATCATTTGCCCGCGGACAAATCCGGAGATTTTGGAATCAATCTGGTGAGCCAGATCAGCCACCCGCGCCACGTAATGCCGTGGGACAATCCCCATGGTCCACGCAACCACATGCGGCCATTCTTTCATCAGGAAATAGGCGGCCACTGGCGTAATCAAGACCGTACTCATAAAATCGATAACCGCAATCCCGCCGGTTGTGATTCCACCAAGGACCCCTTTGCCGATTTGCAGAGCTTTGCCCACATTATCCTGCAACACCGTTTGCAATTGATCTGTGGTAATCGTGTAGCCCAAGTGTTCCTGCACCCATAAAATCCGTGGCTCTGCCAATTCCCACATTTTCTGGGCATAGGCCGGAGCCGATTCAATAAACCCCGCGGCCTCACGCACCAAAATCGGCGCAATAATCGCCAATAATCCTGCCAGACATAGAAAAAAAATCCCCAGAATGGACAAGACTGCTGTCTGCCGCCCTACGCCTTTGGAACAGATTTTCGTGACAATCGGATTCAGCAAATAAGCAATCGCGCCGCCCAGAATAAACGGCAACAACACGCCCTTGAACACCCACACCAAGAGCAAGAGAATCACCAAAGCAACCCCCCAGAATGTTCCGAACAAAGCAAATGAATTGGGTTTCATTATAAAATTCCTTTTCTGGTGTCAATCTTCCAACGAATTGTGCCAACAAACATCGTGCGTTAATGTTTCAATATGTAGGCATCCCCCGACTGAGGCACCAATTGATATCCGCTGGATCGTAACGATCCGCTGACACGGCTCCAATCGCTATAACTCAGCAGCGTATCCGCCTGATTGGTTTTCAGGGATGTAATCCGCAGCGATGTGACGCCAGAGGCCTGCCGCAACATTTTTTGTACGGTCATCCATTCACCAATATTGGTAAAAAATACCGTCACTTTTGCGGTCCCGGCGGTTCCTGCGCCAACAACTGACCCAGAAACCGCACGAGCAACTGGTATAGTTGGGACGTCCGCAACGGGAGGTTTTTTCGGAGTTGCAACAGGGGGAGGTGTTTCGTCTGATGAGATTATGGCATCGTCCGCGAGGGCGGCAGACACGGGTTCCGACGCGACGGCGGCGGGGGTATCCATCGCCTGAAATGTCATGGGTCCCACCTGTTGCGGCTCAGCCATAAAAGAGGCCACAGTCCGCATCCCTCCCCCTCCGGCTTCCAGAACATCAATGGCCACCGGATGCGCGCCTTTGGTCGGCACACGGGCCACAACCGCCACGACACGGGCCACTTCGTACCGTTCCTTGATCCGGCGGATCGCTGACACCGACAGGCCATAGGGATCTTTGTTTCCGACATCATTCCGGTCTTGAATATTCCCCTCCGGCAGGATCACATGTCCATCTTTGGGAAGATCGGGCAACAAGGATCCCCACAACAAATTCTGGTCCTTGCGAAAAATAACGGGGTTTTTTCCTTCCTGATAATAAGGAATCACCAGGGTTTTTGTGACAGCCTCGGCGGGAGCTGCCTCGAAATAACTGGGCCCATGCCCGAAATAGCGATTAACCCCTGCGGCCTTAAACCGGAAATTATAAATGCCACGATACCGCTTCGTGGATAATTGTTCGCTGGTAATTTCAAAATCCTGGATTAATCCGGACAAAGCCGCGTCAGAGGGCAAGGTCAGGGTTTTAACTTCTTCGGCCGTCATATATCGTGTCGCCAGAACCTGAAACGCCTTTTTCTGGGCTTCAACAAAGGCTTTATTCCGGGCTTTGACCGCGCTGGCATCCAGAACATCGACCTGTACCCCTTTCACATCATAGGCGGAATCCGCAGCTTTGGCCGCCGGAAAGCCGCCAATCCCGCAAAAAAGAGACAAACATGTGATAAAAAATACTATACGAGCCATATCAAAACGTCTAAATAACAGGTGAAATTATATATAACCTCCTATTTACAACAGAAAGGCCATTTCTCAAAATGAAAGCGAACGCTTATAAAGACGCGGGTGTTGATATTGTCGCAGGCGATGCTTTGGTGGAACGGATTAAGCCTTTTGCCAAATCAACCAACCGCTCGGGAAATATGGGCGGATTAGGTGGTTTCGGCGCGTTGTTCGACCCAAAAGCCGCAGGTTTCAAAGACCCGATCCTTGTGTCCTCGACCGATGGTGTTGGCACCAAATTGCGGATTGCCATTGATTCCAACACCCATGGCACTGTGGGTATTGATCTGGTCGCCATGTGCGTCAATGATATTCTGGTGCAAGGGGCAGAACCTTTGTTCTTCCTCGATTATTTCGCAAGCAGCCAATTGAATGTGGACACAGCCGCCACCGTGATTGAAGGCATTGCCGAAGGCTGTCGCCAAGCCGGATGCGCCCTGATTGGTGGAGAAACCGCCGAAATGCCAAGCATGTATGAAAAAGGCGATTATGATCTGGCCGGATTTTCCGTGGGGGCCGTCGAACGCGCCAACGTCCTGACCGGCGATAAAGTGGCCGCCGGCGATGTTGTGATCGGGATTGCCTCCAGCGGCATCCACTCGAATGGCTATTCTCTGGTTCGGAAAATTGTCAAAGATAATGGCTTTACCTATTCCGATGCTTGCCCCTTCGAGACTCCGATCGCCAACGCGACCTTGGGCGATGCCGTGATGCTGCCAACCAAGATTTATGTACGCGCCCTGATGCCTCTCATCAAACGCGGTGATGTCATTCACGGACTGGCCCATATTACAGGCGGCGGGTTGACAGAAAACATTCCTCGCGTTCTGCCGGACGGATTGGGTGTCACTCTGGATGCTGCCGCATGGGCCTTCCTGCCTGTCTTCAAATGGCTGAAACGCTATGGCAACCTGACCAATGAGGATATGGCCGTGACCTATAATTGCGGTCTGGGAATGGTTGCGATTGTGCCTGCCGATCAACAGGACACGGCTTTGGCCGCGATCCGTGCCGCAGGGGAAACCGCCACCGTGATCGGAACCGTCACCCCGACGACCTCGGAAAACCGTGTCGATATTCGCAACATGGACGCCGTTTGGGGCGTATAACTGGGGCGTATAATTATGAGCAGGACTGCGGCGACATCATCTCCGGAAAAAATAGGCCTGGCCGTCCTGATTTCAGGGCGCGGCAGCAACCTGCAATCAATAATCGATGCGTGTCGTATCGATGGATTCCCCGCAGAAATCAAGGTTGTTATCTCGAATATTCCGGATGCCTATGGCCTTGTCCGCGCCCGGAACGCCAATGTTCCGACCCGCATCGTATCGCACAAAGATTACGCAACAAAATCCGGTTTTGAACAAAAAATACTGGATATACTGGAAGAATTCTCGGTCGATCTGGTCTGTCTGGCGGGATTTATGCGGATCATTTCCCCCGTTCTGATTACACCGTGGGAAGGAAGGATCATCAACATCCACCCGTCTCTGTTGCCAAAGCACAAGGGCCTGCATACCCATGAACGGGCCATTGCCGCCGGAGATCGCGAAAGCGGATGCACCATCCACTATGTTACCCCCGGTGTGGATGAAGGGGAGATTATTCTGCAACGCGCCGTCCCCATCCGTCCGGACGATACGCCCGACACGCTGGCCGCCCGCGTTCTGGAACAGGAACATATCGCCTATCCGGATGCCATTCGTCGTATGGCCGCCCGAATATCGAAATCCGCCTAACGATATTTTAAGATTTATCAGAGAGGCTAGAGTGTGGATTTTTCCCTCACTCTATCTTGATATATCATGGCGACACATAAATTCTCTCTTTTTCTGGCAATCGTGGCCTGTTGGCTGGCAACATCCCTGACGTTCGGGACATCGTCTGCCCATGCGCAAACCAGTCCCGCACAGACCAGCTCTGCTGTGCAATATCAAGCCGCCGTCCTTCGGGATGATGTTCCGGAAATCGATCTGGCTGGAAAATCCTACCTGATCAGCGAAGACAAAACGCCGTTTACACTCCAAGATATTCTGATCATGGTTAAAAACGGGGACATTGTCCCCTACTTGGCCACCGCCGACACCATCCATATTGGCCTGGGAAAACATGGCACATGGCTGATCCTTCCGATTAAAAATAACAGCTCCAAAGAATTATGGGATGTTGACCTTGGGTCCGTTGCCACAGGGCGATTTGGATCTTTCAAAGAGATTATTGTCTATAATATGAGCCGCAACAAGTTTCTGATCAACACACAGAACGCACGGGACTCTCTGCAGAATATTTCATCCCCTTTGGCACTCCAGATCGCACAAAATGATACCAATTTCTATATTTTGTATCTCAAGCCAAATGCAGGCATCCCGACCATTATTTCCCCGACATTAAAAGAACATAATTCGGCCGGATTATGGGATTACTTTATCAAATGGCTGTGCCCGATTCTGGGAATCGGAGCCGCTCTTTACTTTCTGAAATACGCCATCGACCGATTATCCATCGTGGCCCTTCTGCAATCCTTTATATGGGCCATTTTTGCAACTCCTTTAATTTTTAACACGGCCTTTTTGTATGTCGGCAGTTACGATCTGGAACTCTTATTCCCGACATCCTGGGTTTTGCTATCAACAGCAAGTATCGTCGGGTTGATCAGAACACAACACAGCTCGTCCGTCTTCCCCTCCAGTGTGGCATGGGGATTAGGCTGTGCCAGCTTTATTACGGGACTGGTCGGGATCATCCTCCTGAAAATGCTTCTGGGTCCGGCGATGATCCTGATTTACGGCGCATCGTTTTTCTTGCTGGCCCTCACCAGTTCGGTTTTCTGGTTGTCCCGTCTGCGGGAATCCGACCATGACAGCATGTTTCTGGCCTATACATCGGTCATTTTTCTGGTTCTTCTGGGATTTATGGGCATTTTGGCAACCGATCTTGTTCCGTTGCATGTCCTCACGCCGCTTATTCCACAACTTTTCATCTATGTGGCTATTTTTCTATCCGTCGCAGGCACGGTGTCAGGGTCCTCGGCCTCCCCAACAGTCGCACAAGAAACTCCGGGACGGGATGTGTTTTCCGAAAACCAACTCAACTCTGCAGAATCAACCCTCATTCATGAAGCCAAAGAGCAGTCAGAGCATCATCGTTTGATGCAAGTGATCGAACAAGAACGAAAACTGATGTCCGATCTGCAGGTCAAAAGCGCGCAACAAACCGAAGAAATGCGCAAAGCCAAAGATGCCGCCGATGAAGCCAACCGTGCAAAATCGGCATTTCTGGCGGTGGTCAGCCACGAAATCCGGACACCGATGACCGGTATTATGGGGATGTTACGCCTGTTACAAGAAACACAATTAACCAAAGATCAAAAAGAATACGCCTCCACCATCAAGGATTCGGGCGATGCCATGTTGGCGTTGCTGAACGATATTCTGGATTTCGAAAAAATCGAAAGCGGGAAAATGGATCTGGAGCATATCAACTTTGACCTGAAACGCTTGATCCGCAGCGTTTACACGCTGATGCGCGGCCACGCCGAAGCCAAAAACATCGAACTGGTTCTGGAAGCCGATCCCAACACCCCCAACTGGGTTTACGGTGATCCGACCCGTCTCCGTCAAGTGCTATTGAACCTGATTAACAACGCCATCAAATTCACCAGTAAGGGGGCGGTGTATTTGCGTATCCGTGACCTGACGGGTGAATCCGATAATCTGAACTCCAATATAAAATCGCATCAAATCTATTTCGCGGTTCAGGACTCAGGGATCGGGATCGGGGCGGCAAACCAGAAGAAATTGTTCATGCCTTTTGCCCAGGCCGACTCCAGTATCAGCCGGAAATATGGTGGCACGGGTCTGGGGCTGGCTATTTGTAAACGCCTGATCGAGGCTATGGGCGGTGCGATTAGCATCAGCAGCAAAGAAGGAGAAGGCAGCACGTTCTTTTTCACAATCAGCATGGAGGAAGGAACGGAAATTGCCGATGATAGTAGCGACTCGACCGCTTTTGGCAAAGATTCTTCGATGGCAACAAATGCTGCGCTCCCCTATTCTGTGTCGGTTCTGGTGGTAGATGATAACGGGATCAACCAGAAAGTTGTGTCGGGATTTGCGGAAAAATTGGGGGCCAAAACCTATACCGCCAGTACCGGAGCCGATGCCTTGGATATGGTGGCACGCCACCAATTCGACCTTATCCTGATGGATCTGGGACTTCCGGATATGAACGGTGTCGAGGTTACAAAAATCATTCGTGGTTTGAGCATCCCGGGAAAAGCGAATACGCCGATTATTGCTCTGACAGGGAATGCAGGCGATGACGACAAGCAAACCTGTCTGGATGCCGGCATGAACGATTATGCCACCAAACCGATTACATTCGAAAAGATCTCCGAACTCCTCAACAAAGTTGTACAAAATCATTACGGAGTAAAGTCTGCGACAGATGTGATTGATTTTTCGGATACAAGCTCCCATGATCCCGAACCTGTACAAGACTCGACACAAGCACCTGTCTCTCCGGCCTCCAATATGTACACCAACATATCCCCTCTGGCCGCGTACTCGTCGCGTATAAACAATGATATGTCGCCAGCGCCGCAACCGGATACCCCTTTTGCATATAACGCCGATCTGGACGAGGAGGAAGATTCTTTTTCTTTGGCCGTAAAGCAATTCGAAGCTTTGGAACAACAAATGCCCGCCATGCCCCCACCTGCTTCTTCGCAATCCTCTCCGTTGCAAGACACCGACAGTATCAGCGACCATGATCTTTCCAAAGCCGGGTTGGATGCCGATATTCTGGAATCGCTGCGCGGCGGGCTTTCCAATGACCAAATCAAGGAAATCCTTGTCAGCTTCTATGAAAAAGCCGACGAATTGATTGCCGAAATCGGAACAACTTACCTGACAGGAAACGCGATCGCCCTCAATGCACGGGCCCATGAATTAAAAGGCATGGCCGGAAATTTCGGCTTCTCGGAAATCAGTGCCATGTGCGCCGCGATCGAGAAAGCCGCCAAAGACAACGACCTTGGGCCCGCCAAAGACCCCATCCAGCATCTGGGAGAAAAATACTCTATCTCCCGTAGTTACCTGAACAAATGGCTGGATTCATAAAGGCTGTGCAGAAAAACGGGCGTAGTTCTCTCTTAAAAAACGCACTTGATCGGGATTGGTGGCCATAACTATCCGTACATCTTTCGCAAAAAACCGTGGCACATCCAATTCCAAGGCGCGTGCATTCGGGTTTACCTTTACCAGTGTACCGCTCGCACAGGTCAGAACACTTTCCCCGTCACAGCACGGCGGCACAATCACGGCGGAAAAGGCGGCCTTTGCCCCGTACATAATATGGGTTGTCGTATATACGTCACCGTTTCTAACTTCCCTCCAAAAAATCATGTTTTCCGGATCGTGATTGTCCCGACTCCAGATGCGGATGCGAGCCTGCCCATTATCGCATATCATTTCCTGCGCCCCATCTGCGCAAACAACTTGATGAAATTGGCTTGTTAAGGCCCCTTTTAATGCCCGGAGATTGATATCATCAGGTTGCAGAATAGCGGATGACTGGCACAAACCCTGAACATACCGGGCGGTGTCCTCCGTATGCGCATAGATGGCCGGAATGACAACCCCGACAATTTCTTTGGGCTTCTTGCCAAGTAAATTACTCCAAAAACTCATAATATATCTCCTTCATGACACAGTGTTAAAAATATTCATTTGCGCGACGTCCCATTCAGGTTGGCGCCGCCCCAAAAATTTTATCAATATCCGCACGCGACGATCCCGTAGCACCACCGGATAATTTGCCGAACACAGAGCTCAGCGCACCCCCTAATCGTTCGCGGACAAACCCCAGCCCTCTTTGCAAGGTCCCCTGCCCGCCTTCGCTCGCCCGTTGAAATATCTTTTGGCAACAACACACTTTACTGCCCATCGGACATCCCGATACGGTTACCGGCGGCGGCTCTTTCGGGATAACAGGGGATACAGGGGGGGATACAGGAACCACGGGAGGACCATATATCGGAGGGGAAGATGGCTCGGAAACAATTCTCTTTTCGGGAATTGTCCGATCCACAGGCGGCCTCGCGACGATGATGTTATCGGGAGTTCTTATGACGTCCGCTGTGATACGATCTGGCACAACCTGTGGCAACACAGGCTGATGCACAGGCTGGTGCACAGACTGTGGTGATATCGATTTTACCACAGGAGCCGACAAAGACGGTGCAACCTTCACAGGAACCATAACCGGAGAAACAACAACAGGTGTAGCGGGCACCGCAGGCGACACAGGAATACGAGTTGGAACACGGGTAAGAACACGGGTAAGAACACGGGTAAGAACACGGGCTGGCCCAAGCGTTTCCACGCGCGTTTTTACGGGCTCATTTACAGGCGTTTTTACACGCGTTTTTACATCGGTGCGCTCTTTCGGTTGGGCTCCCTCAGTTCCGCGTATCGCCAAAGTGTGTAAAATCTCTGTTTTCGAAGCCCCTCCGCGTTCAGATCGTTCGGGCAATTTTGTCGGAGTGTCCCGTGAAGGCAATGTCCCGAATCCACCCATCTCCACTTTTTTGCGTTCGAAATCCTGCGGCTCTTTGATTGCTCTGTCTGCTGGACGTTTTGCCTCTATGCGGGACTCCGTGCGAGACTCCGTGCGAGACTCCGTGCGGGCCTCCGTACGGTATTCCGTGCGCGGCGAGAGAGGCTCCCCCCCCAGCAGGCTTAGGAGACGATGACGGTTTCGACACAACCGGCTTGACCGATGCACGATTGGCCGGATGCACGGCATGACTCTCAAGACGAGGCTTAACAGGAGTCACAGCCTGATTTTCTTGGGGCGTTCTCTCTGGCGTTGAAAGAACCGGTTCATTCGCTGCGGGGGCTGTCACCACAATAGGCGACACGGTTTTGATCGGAATACCAATATCCCGCGCCACCCGTTCCACCGCAGAGATCACTGGCTGCAAAAGAGGCATCACCGTTATATCGTTCCGGGGGTGTGGTTCCATCACCGTACGCGGCATACGCACCAATATGTCGGTGATCGCGCGAATAACCGCATCCCTCTCGGGAGGGAGCAGCGACGACATATCATTCTGCACGGGGAGAACATGGGAAAGAACATGGGGACGAACATATGTCTGGATCGCCACAACATCCTGCAAAATCTCCGAGATCTCTTCCATCACAGGGCGCAGCAAGGCTCCGGTTTCCAGAGCAAGTTTTACCTCCTCCACAAAAGCCGGAGGTAAAATACCATTCCTTCCGTCGATCAGATTGATAAAATCCACCTCCCGACGATCAAGCCCGCCGACATCCTGTCCCGATGGAGAGGCAAAATAAATCAACACCCATTTCTTGCGTCCGGACGCCAACATGGAATCCAGATCCATTTCATATGTCAGCGATGTGCGTGTCCCATAAATTGTGGATTCCATGACCCGCTGTGACAAACCTTGCCCCACACTCCGATCTCCATCCAGAAGAGTGGCTTGTGTCATATCGCATTCCGGCAGATCATCCGGTCTGCGATCCGTGACCACAAGACGTGCATATAAAGGTTTTGCCTGTGCCTCGCGCGCGAAATCTGCCCCCAATCCAACGGCATATCCCGCCAATGCATCCAGAATTGTGTGCGATGTCATGGCGGATATTCCCACAGCGCGCAGATCATCAGCCATTTTTTCCAAGACGTCATGCGGATATCCCACCGCTTGGATATCGGTTTTCCATCCACGATCATCACGATCAATCAATTCGCGGGCAGCTTGATAAACCAAGGGATTCACAACGTGTTCATGCACCGCAACCTGTGCGCCACCTGCCAAAGCACGGATCGCTTCCTGTCCTGATGCAACATGACATATGTTTATTTTTTCCTGAGGACGAACCATGATCGCACCTATTTCTGTTCGGGAGATGGCGTAAAGGAAGACACAGGAGAAGACACGGGGGAAGACACGGGGGAAGGTGCAGGTGCCGTTCTGCACACACCTTCGGCATTCAGTTTTTCGATATCCACGTCATCATGCTGCGCATGATCATGGGGCGCGAGCAGAGACATTCCTCCCGCTACCACAAAAGCCGCCCCGATCGTGATCCCCGCTTTTTGCACGGTAAACGTCGCGCCACGCACGCGGTCAAACACATATGACAGGCCAAGCGCCACAGCAGGAGAGGCCCACAATGTGACAGCGCCAGAGGCCATGCCAAACACAGTTGGAAAAACAAGGCATCCAACATGACTGGCACCGCTGGAAACAATACTGGAACACACACATCCCGACATGTGTCGCCAGAGATTGGCAAATTTATATTTCCACGTCCGGTGCGGAGGCGGCGCAGCCTGGCCCCCGGGTAACAAAGCAACAACATCAACCACTGCAGACGGCAATGGAGCTGGCAAGGAGGATGCCCCTCCGATTTCATGAGTCATTCACATCAACATAAATATAAAATGAAGAGAAAGCTGCCTGTATCAAACAGGTGCAGCCAACAGATTAAACGATATCTGTTGAAGCTGGCGGAGCGCGGGCAATAAAGCCGGTATGGGTGCCATCGCGCACAATCGAGAGTGTCGGCAGAGCACGGAGCCGGATCTCGATCGGGGTGAGAACAGCAAGAAGAGCCATCACAGGCGCATCTATCTGCCCCTGTGATTTTAACGCAAAAAAGGAACAGGGAGATGTTTCGTTCCCGTCCTTGGACTTTTCATGTTTATGAGAGGATTTTTTATCGGGTTGACCATCGGGTTGACCTGTGGCCGGATCCACATAAATCGTCTTTTCCATCACGCCGGAACAAATCACCACGGCGACTTTTCCCGCGCGGGACAGATCCGGCATAAAGCCCACAGGCACCAACGAAATCAACACAACAGCCCACAGCACCGCCCATCCCGCGATCAGATCAATCGCAGAGAATTTGGTCGGGCAGTGATGCGTCTGTGATATCATACGTTATCCCGCGGCCTGTACCTTTGCTTTTGGTTCGGCGACCTTGATATGCAGGTCACGCAATTGCTCAGGGGTTGGCTCGCTTGGCGATCCCATCATCTGGTCTTCGTACGCACCATTCATCACAAAGGCGTAAACTTCGCGCAGGTTTGGCTCGTTCGCCAGAATCATAACCATCCGGTCGATCCCGAACGCACAGCCACCGTGCGGAGGAGCGCCGTATTGGAATGCATTGAGCATCCCGCCGAATTTCTTCTCCAGAATTTCTTTCGGATATCCGGCAATCGCAAATGCGCGTTCCATGATATCGGCGCGGTGGTTACGGATGGCCCCTGAACAGATTTCAAATCCATTGCAGACGGCATCATACTGATAGGCTTTGATCGTCAATGGATCTTGCGTATTCAGAGCTTCGAGACCACCTTGCATCATCGAAAACGGGTTATGTGCAAAATCAATCGCGCCCGTTTTTTCGTTCATTTCATACATCGGGAAATCAACAATCCAACAGAATTTGAACGCGTTGGTTTCGCGGGTGCCCATATCGTCGCAAATCTTGTCACGCGCTTTACCCGCCATTTTGGCGGCTTTATCCGCTTTATCACAGACAAAGAAAATCGCATCGCCGTCCTTCATACCGGTCAAATCATACAACGCGGCCTGAGCTTCGGCTGGTACAAATTTCGCGATCGGGCCTTTGCCTTCGCCCGCTTCGCGCACGATATAGCCCAGACCAACAGCACCTTCTCCACGCGCCCAGTCATTCAATTTGTCAAAGAAAGACCGTGGTTTATCGCCCACATCCGGTGCCACAATCGCCCGCACCACACCGCCTTTTTCCAGTACAGATTTAAAGGCATTAAAGGTTACGTCGGCCCGTTGGAAGATGGCTGTTACGTCCTGAATAACCAAAGGATTGCGCAAATCCGGTTTGTCCGTTCCGTATGTCAACATGGCGTCATCCCATGTCAAATGTGGCCACGGCGCCGGTGTCACGCTGTGTTTGGAACCCTGCCAGCTGGAGAATTCTTCAAACATTCCGCCGATCACATCCTGCATGGTGTTGAAAATATCGTCTTGTGTCACGAACGACATTTCCATGTCCAATTGATAGAATTCTGCCAGACGATCCGCCCGACCATCTTCGTCACGGAAGCATGGGGCAACCTGGAAATACCGGTCAAAGCCGGACACCATCAACAATTGTTTGAATTGTTGCGGAGCCTGTGGCAACGCATAGAATTTTCCCGGATGCAAACGGGACGGAACCAGATAATCCCGCGCCCCTTCTGGGGAGGATGCCGCCAGAATCGGGGTATTGAATTCCTGAAACCCTTTGTCCCACATCCGGCGACGGAGAGATGCAATCATGCTGTTACGCAACCGCACGCGGGAATGCATTCCATCACGGCGCAAATCGAGGAAGCGGTATTTCAACCGCAAATCTTCTCCGGCATTGTCAGGGTCGGCCACTTGGAACGGCAAGACTTCCGCCGCGGATTGCAATGTTCCTTCGGAAATATAAACTTCGAT
>CAZMZK010000035.1:0-12950 GCA_964570705.1 uncultured Micavibrio sp. | reverse complement strand
GCGGTTTCGACCAGATAACACCGATCGAGGGACTCTGTCGTGAGAGTTTCCACAGTCTGTCCGAAGGTTCCTGCCGGACGCATCACGGCACGGAGCAGAGGCGCGCGGGGAGAGCTATGGCCTTCGGCCTCTGGCCACAGGCGGACATCGGCGCGGGTCTTGTTCATCCGGCGCAGCAAATTCCGCAGCGTGGCTTGTGGGTGGGTATCGGTAAACGCGTCCCAGCTGGCATCATCCAGATCGCGATCCAGACCGGGTAATACCACACAGCCCAAGGGAAGCTCTGCAATAGTTTTTAGCAAGTCTCCGGCGGACGGGATGGATCCGGTCGATCCGGCCGCAATCACAGGGCCTTCGGGGGGGGGATGCCGCCACAGCGTGGCCAGAGATTTTAACAACCGGTTCCGCCGGTCGGATGGATCAATCTGTCCCCGCTCCGCCAGAATAAGCGGCCAGTATTCGGTCACTATTTCAAGAAATTCCAACGTTTTTTGCCAATGTGTCGCCAACGTGTCGGGTACAATCCGTGCCAGACCGGAAAAATCCATGTCTTCGGTGTAAACCGTATCGATCAGGCGGGCGAGATCATTCGCCAAGGCCAAGGCCGCATCCAGCCCCAGATCCGGATCTTTTTTCTGGATCAGGGTTGCCAACAGGAATTGGCGTTCCAATGCCGATATGGCCGGAGGAATGTCGTGGTCCCCCATCCCGAATCCGGACAGGTATAAGTCGATATCTTCGGCGTCCACATCCCCGATCGGTTGCAAGCGCGGCAGTAACACAGGTTTATCCGGAGACAGGCTTAAAAAAGCGGCCCGCAATTCGCGTCCGGCGCGGCGCGTGGGCAACAGGACGCGCATCTGTGTCAATGCCAGATCATCGCCTCCGCTCATGACTTGCAGGCCTTCGGCCAGTCGTTTCAAGAACCCTGTGCCAGAGGAAATGGTATAAAGCCCGTGACGGATCATGCGCGGTTGCCGTGATACAATTAAAATGGTTGTTTGAATCCGTTTTTATCACTGACCGACGTCAAACACCATGGGATTCTTGATCATCCTTGGTGTAGGCAAAATTTAATAGAGAATGAGGGCCCGTGTTGGTCCGTCCGTAAGAGGATCAAAAAGATTATCTCTTTGGGGAATAAATATTCGTGAAAGGGGGCCTGAATAGTCTTTCTTTTCTCCAAAAAAATCATCAGGAACAAAACCGTATTCTTTCATCATATCGCGTGCTTTCTGAATTATGGTTTTATCTGCACATATGATGCGTTCCTGCCTTTCAGGCTCTGTTGTTTTTTTTCCTTTCGTTAAAACTGTCATTTCTGGGATGACTCCCAAAATGCCTGTTTCGTCTCGCCGGACGGCCTCGAAAGCTTGGGTTAGGGAGGTGGGGGATGCTCCATCGGGAACAAGAACCAATTGGTCTGGCAATTCAGAATACCAGATTATATTCTTTCCAAAAAAATTTTGGACAATTGGATTGTTAACCCATTCACCTTTTTCAGTGCGGGTACGCGCAGGTATATCCGTTTCCAATCCTACGAAGCGAACATATCCGTTTTTTTCTTCGCTTGTGGAGAGATAGAAGTCCATAAAGATTCCGCAATCAACAGAGTCTCCATAACAACTTGTAAAAGATGACGGAAATCCAACCATGTTTTTTTCCTTTGAGTGACGTTATTGACCTTTTAATATGTAAAAATAGAAAGGTCAAGAAATTTTTCAGCTTATATGATGGGCACCAATAAAATGGCCTTCGGCCAGTCGTTTCAAGAACCCTGTGCCAGAGGAAATGGTATAAAGCCCGTGACGGATCATGCGCGGTTTCCGTGAAGTCATTTTGTCGTTTTTTCTGTGTCTTTCCCAAGGCGCATCAAGAATTCCGGATCAAAATCCGCAATATCAATCTTTCCGAAATCTTTTGGTGAGGTATAAACCGTTTCTTCTATGTTTTCGGGATCACTGGTGTGAAAACTGGAAAATCTTGCACGAATCAGTTGCCATGTTTTGTCCCGACGCGAATAAGCAAATTCAAAATCATTCCCCCATCGCCACCCGCTTCCTCCATAAAGATGGACAACAAAGCCTTTTTGGGTAATTTCAATGCCTGAAAAAGGATCCCCATGAAGGCCGCCGCATTCACGGCAATATACCACTTTGTTATTTTCTTTGACTTTAACAAGCTGCCCATTTCCGGCCCGCTGCAAAATCATAAAAATACGGGGTATTTCTATGGTATCATCTGTTTCGGTGCGGGGATTCTTCGGGGGATCCTGTCTTACTTTTTCAATGACAAGAATATAATCCGGACGATTGTCACGGTTTAAATCAGTTTTGTGCACATATACTACGTTGTATATCTTTTCATCCACAAAAGGACGCAGCTCGGATAGAAGGGGCCTCTGATCATCAGCGCATGCAGGTTTCGTATCCGACGACCCACAGCACGCAAACACAACCAACATGGAGAAACAAGACAGAAGACTGCGGATCATGGTCATCGAAAAATCAGGCCTTTCGAGCCAGTTATAGAGCACAGCCTTCGATTTGGCAACACCCCCCCACTCAGGAAAGACCCTGCATGAACGAGATATCCTGCCCCATCAATACGGATTATGTCCCTCGACGGATACTTCTGAGAAAATCATCCAATTCCGTCTGGAGTTTGTTGGAAATGTCTTCCAGTTCTTCGGCAGAGGCCAAGACCTGCTCCGCCGAAGCTCCTGTTGCTTCCGATTTCTCCAATACGCCCACAATATTTGTTGAAACACTCTGCGTCCCGTTCGAGGCTTCAACCACGTTGCGTCCGATTTCCGATGTGGCGGCATTCTGCTGCTCGACCGCACTTGCAACCGTGGCCGTGGCATGATCTATATCCTTCACATCGTGTAAAATATTTTGCACCGCATCTACGGTATTGCGAATGGCCTGCTGGATGGTAATCACACGTTCATCAATTTCTGTGGTTTTGGTCGCGGTTTCCGTGGCCAGTTTTTTCACCTCATCTGCCACAACAGCAAAGCCTTTTCCTGCCTCCCCAGCGCGCGCCGCCTCAATCGTTGCATTCAAAGCCAATAAATTCGTCTGCTCGGCAATGCCCTTAATCGCCGACACAACATCCCCGATCGAGTCAGCCAAATCATTCAACCGCATAATTTCATGACTTGTTTTTTCAGCCTCCACAGAGGATCGTCCTGACTTTTGAGCAACACCCGAAATTTGTCGGGCAATTTCCTGACTGGAGACGGCCAATTCTTCGGTCGCGGCGGCGACTGTCTGCACGTTTTCATTTGCCCCATTAATGGCAAACGATACCTCGCGGGAGGTCGCCATGTTTTCTTCCGAAATATGTTTCATGCTATGGGCCGATATCCCAAGACTTTTCGACGACGACAGTAACGCCTGAATAACTCCGGATGTCCGGCTTTCAAAGGAGTCAGCCAAATCCTGCAACGTCTGTTTCCTGTCTTTTTCTGCCTGTTCCTGAAGCTCGATCTGGCGGCGTTCCAGAGCCACTTTTTCCACGGCGTTTTTCTTGAAAATCGCAAAGGCTTTGGCAATCCTCCCGACCTCATCATCACGATCACTGTGGGGCACATCCACATCCAGACGTCCTGCGGCCAACTCTTTCATATTATTGGCCAATTGCAACATAGGACGCGATAATAAACGTACGGAGAAATAGGTTCCCGTCAAAAGAACCATCGCAAAGATAGCCACAAATCCCATTTCATAGAAAAATAATTGCAACGCCCGCTTTTCCAGATCATCAATATACACACCAGTCCCGACAACCCACCCCCATTCCTTCACCCCGATAATATACGAGGATTTCGGATAGAGTGTCGTTTTGTCTTCCCCCGGTTTCGGCCACATATAATCGTAAATCATGCCATCCGTTTTTCCATCCAGAGCTTTGGCAAATTTCTGGAATAATTCGAACACATTCTTTTTTGTTTTCGAAATATCCTGCTTTTCCATGTCAGGAAAAAGAGGGTGCATGACCGCTTGCCCATCAAACCCACTGATCCAGAAATACTGGGCCCCATTATCATATCGCGCATGGCGCAACGTATCGATCGCGGTTTGTTTCGCGTTATTTTCGGACATTCGCCCTTCCAACGAATCCTGTCGCAACCCTTCGATAATATTATGGGCCGTTTCTGCCAGGAAGCGG
Organism: uncultured Micavibrio sp.; assembly: GCA_964570705.1. Lineage (GTDB taxonomy): Bacteria > Pseudomonadota > Alphaproteobacteria > Micavibrionales > Micavibrionaceae > UBA1573. The sequence goes on along the minus strand of CAZMZK010000035.1, from coordinate 8,774 downwards.
TTGCGTTCCTGCACATCCTGCTCCATGATCCTATACGCCATATACGAATTGAATGCCCCCCATGTGACGGCACTTCCCAGCATCACACAACTTACAATCAAAATTTTCTTTAAAAGGCTCAGGTTTACAAACCACTTCATAGGATCCGTCCTTGGTCACGCATGGAAACACGGTCACGCAGTCTTTTATACGCATCACGCAGAGAAGGATTACAAGCGATAAAAAACAGCTCTCTTATTGTAAAAGCCGAGGGCTGAAAAAACACTTAAGAATACTACTCTGGATCACAGAAAGTACAAAGAAAAAAGAACAGAAAGTTGCGCGCCGCAACATATTTGACTTTCGTCAAACCGCTCGGCGCGCCTGTGTTATGAAGCGATAAACAACGGGTGTGCTTCCAAACTTTGACTTATTTTTGCGGTTGCATTTCGTCGGACACACGCGATTGCAAACGGTTACCGGATGTATCACGCAACAACATCGCCACCGCTCTGTCAAATCTACCAATGAACGAGAAATCTTCCGACAGGACAGGTGACGTTGTCGAATCCCATGACAAATTTACGGATTGACGGGCTGACCAGCGCGCCAGAACATCCTGCACACGTTCTCCTTTGCGGGCCCGCCATGTTCCGACAATCGGCTCATTCGCTGTAGAAATAACAGGCTTTTGGGGAGTTTCCGGAGCCGTTGGAACGATATGTAGAACATTGTCCGAGGCCATCAAGGGGGTGGGGGCCGCAACTGGAGAAACGTCCTGTATATCGGTTGCCGGTAAATTGTATTTCGCCCGCACGTCATCGGGAACATAACGCTCTCCCGAAACAGTTACCGCCGCCGTTTCGTTGGGTTTACTCTCCGCCGCGACCACAGGGCCAGACATTCCTGCAAGGGCCAGAACAACAGAAAGAGACGCGGCTATTTTTTTCATGATCGAAAACTCTCTATAATAACTTTCGGTAAAATCGGGGATGTATCTTCAGAGGAATAGCCGATTCTTTTCTCTTCTGCAACCCTTCAAAAACCTGACTAAATCTGTCCCAGATATTATGCCGATAAAAGACTGAGCCCATAAAAAACGGCTGTTTCCGCACGCAGAATGCGGGGCCCCAAAGATACGGGCGTCACCCCATCACATTGCAACAGGTCATCCCGTTCCTCCGACGTAATCCCCCCTTCAGGCCCGACCATAAAGCCACAGGGAAATGTTTTCGGTATGGCAGATAACGCCCCTGACATCTCTTGCCGCTCCATCGCCACAAACAGAGGGCCGACAGAATCTCTTACCGCCTTTTTGAGATCGACAAGAGGATATAAAACCGGAATATCCAAACGTTCACATTGCTCCGCGGCTTCCATCATCTGTGCCCGAATTCGGTCCATTTTCACCTCCCGGACAATCGTCCGCGCGAACAGAACAGGATGCAGATGGGTTACCCCCAACTCGACCGCCTTTTCTATCAACATATCCTGACGATCTTTTTTGATCGGGGAGAAAAACAGATGGATGTCCGGCTGGGTCCGTTCAGGTACGCGTATCTGTGTTTGGGGCGTTGCGGCCAACAAACGCTTGCCCTGCACTGTTACCCCTGCAACCCATTCCCCGTCCTGTTCCTGAAACACACGAATGAAGGATCCGTCCCCTTGTCGCAACACATTTTTTACGTAATGCGATTGATCTTCCGTCAGCAAAATACTCTGCCCCGCACGCAAGGGTTGGGACGTGTAGAGACGTGGATATGTATGAAACTGTGTATGAAAAGACTGGGTCATCCGCGCAGTGTATCAGGAAATATGACAGGCTTCACGCCTCTTTTTTTAAAGTTTGCAATCCTGCCATATATGTATCAATTAAATGATCAATCAATATCATGGTATCGGGCGTTGGATATGCCACGCTGCTTTTTCCTGTTTCCTGCAGATAACAAATTCCATGCACCGATGCCCATAAAGTCCGCGCCGCCACACGCAGCAATTCTTTCTCCTCCGATTCATCTTCTGCAATAAAAAAAGGAGCCAAAATCCGCTCTAACGGTTGAAACAAGCGATGCACCTTTTCGGTATAGGTCTCCGGAACAGAAACAGCCTCATTCTCTCCCTGATAAAACAGCAACAACCAATAAGGACGATACTCCTGCGCAAATGCCACATACCGCCGTGCCATTGTCTTCATACACATGACGGCCTGCTCTGTGGGGTCTTTGGGTGGGTTTTCACACGACAGATCGTTCAAAATCGTGTAGAGTTTATCCAGCGTTCTGCCATTGACCCCCATCACGACATCATCCATCGCACGAAACACGTTATATATGGTTCCCGGAGTATACCCGATATCTGTTGCTATCCGCCGCGCGGTCAGGCCGGTTACGCCCTCCTGCCCGATAATCGTCCAAGCCGCATCCAAAATCAGGTTTTCCAGCTCCTCGCGGGAATGGTCTTTGCGCCGTGCCATCAAAAATCTCCTTTCCTTCAGTATAACAGATAATTCTGAACTGTGTTTAAAATTTATATTGAACAGCGTTTATTATTGTGTTATGGTTATTAATAACGTAGTAGAGTCCCATCCGGCAAACATGCGAGGTCGTCAATGGAATACGCAGTGATTATTATTGGAATGATCGGATATGCCCTGATCGGGGTACCTTATCTTATTGACCAGAAAACATTGCCATTACGTGAAGAGGTTCAATTCCTGCGCAAGGAATTGAACGCATTGCGCAAGAAATTTGATGCACTAGAAACTGGCCGCTCCACTTCTACAGCCCCTGCCGCTACAGCCTCTGCCACTCCTGTCGTGCAGGATATCGCGCAAAGCAACCCATCGAAATGGACTATCGGGGAGAAAGAACTGGTGCCACCTTCGGCGCCCACTCCTTCTTTATCTTCACCGGTCCCTCCGACGTCATTCTATACAGCAGATAGCATAGAGGATGCAGCTGCATGGGAAGAAGAGGAAGCAAGATTCCCGACACATACCAAACCATCTCCCAAACCAACTTCCAAAACATCCCATCAAACACCTCCATCAAACACCACATCGGAATGGAATATTGGTGCAAAATTGCCAGTATGGATTGGATCTGTGTCCCTGATTCTGGCGGCTGTGTTTCTGGTAAAATATTCGATTGATGCCGGATGGCTCAGTCCTGCGGTGCGCGTTATCATGGGATTGCTGTTTGGCGGCACATTAATTGCCACAGGGTATAAATTGTTTGAAAAACCCTCGGTTCCCAATTATATCCGCGTATCCCAAGGGCTGGTTGGAGCCGGAATAGTGGCTCTTTATGCCGGTTTATATGCAGCAACCAGTGTCTATCATTTTGTTCCGCCTATGTCTGGATTCTTGGGAATGACGCTGGTTACCATCACGGCCATTATTTTATCGGTTCGTCACGGAACCCCGATTGCTATTTTCGGACTGATCGGCGGGATGCTGACTCCGGCCTTGGTCAATACTGGAACCCCCAACCCACACGGATTATTTTCGTACCTGTTTATGGTGACAGGCAGCATGACCTTTATGATGGTGCGCCGCCAATGGTGGACACTGGCTTTCTTACCCGTGATAGGCTCATTTATATGGGCTATTTTCTGGATCATATCAGGGTTCGCCGCCGGCAGTGAAGCGGTTATGGCCTTATTTGCAGTTGGAACCATGGGCAGCATTTTGTTTGCCACATCGGGCTTTTTCAGCCCTACATCCATCGAAGAAGATGATCACCCTAAAAGCCTGCTGAATATCGCGGGACTTGCAGGCACAGCCATTATTTTTATCCTGATAGAAAATCAATTGGAATTGGGATTGTTTGAATTGGCCATGTCCGGATTGATCAGCGCGGCTGTGCTGGCATTGGCATGGCTCCGTCCTGGAATATATCGCTGGGTGGTGGGAGCAAAATGTCTTCTGGATCTAGGAATGGTTGGAATCTGGATAGATAGCTCTTCCTTAACGGATGGAATTTATGCCATCACAGGATTGGCCACCATCTATGTTCTGGCACCACAATTTCTGATGAACCACAGCAAAGATCCTCGTCCTTGGGCTATATTACAAGCGGCCTCCGCATTTGTAATTTTTATCATGTCGTATCTGCTGCTGGATACCGACCACTCTTCTATCAATGTAACGGGATGGGCGTTGGTGGCTCTCTTATTGGCCGCAATCTCAGCCAATAAGGTTTCTATATGGAGCGCATCCAAAGAAATGGTCACAACCTACGCAGTAGCGACCATTTCGTTTCTGTCCTGCGGGGTGACGATTCAGTTGGATGCAGAATGGCTGCCCCTTGCCTTTGCGCTGCAAACTCTTGGAGTCGTATGGATTGCACAAAGAACAGGCATAGACGCTCTGAATAACATTATAAAATTGTCCATGGCTGTGTTTGTCACTAGCCTGTTGGGGCAAGTGGTGTTGTTTGTTACGACGATCACAAGCAGCCTGGTTGGTGAAACGCCAAATCTGCTTGCAGAGTATGAGCTCGCTTATCCATTATTCCAGTTAGGTGGACCTTTGTTAGCACTGTTGGCGGCAAGTTATCTCAGCCTCCGTCATAAAGGCCTATCGGATGGTATCGTAAAAATACTGGTTTCTATGACAGCCTCCTTGGCAGCAGCCACCACCTATTATCTGGTACGCGGTGCCTTTGTGGGGTATGGAGAAAGTATTTTCAACAAACAAGCCAGTTTTTGGGAACGCGGAGCCATTACCTTGTGCATGATTGCCGCAGCAGAGTCCCTGCGCGTCATCTCGCATCGGTTTTCGCATATGGATCTGGCATATATCGGCAATATCGTGTTGCAAATTGCCTTGGCCCGTATTGTGTACTTTGATCTGATAGTGTTAAATCCGTATGTCCATGCAAGCCAAACCGTTGGGTCATTACCGGTTCTGAACGCGGTAACACTGGTCTATGGAGCAGGACTGATAGCCTCCCTTCGTGCTATTCGCATTCATGATATGTATAAAACCATTTCGGGAATATTATTGTTCTCTTTGGTAACACTTACTGTCCGGCAATTATTTCACGGGGATCATCTGCATGATATACAACCGATGCAACATGAAGAATTCTACAGCTATTCCATCATGTGGCTGGTCACAGGGCTTGGTCTTTTAACCTATGGCATTATGCGCAACAATAAATCTGCCCGCATCGCCGCTCTGGGCTTTCTATTACTGACCATCGGAAAAGTCTTTATTTTTGATGCCTCCGTTTTGGAGGGGCTGATGCGTGTTTTCTCCTTCCTTGGACTCGGAGTGAGCCTGATTGGACTCAGCATGGTCTACACACGTTTTATGAACACAAAAAATACTACAGACACAGAATAGGTGAATCGTATGAGTGCACAGAACCAATTTTCTCTTTTGAAAGAACGAAAATTCCTGCCGTTATTTGTGACCCAATTTTTGGGTGCATTTCATGACAATCTTTACAAAAACGCTTTGGTTGTCCTGATTATCTACCAACTGGCAGACGGGCGTGGCTATGACGAAAAGACGCAACAATTGCTCACCACATTGGCGGCGGGGGTTTTAATCCTGCCGTTCTTTCTGTTCTCGGCAATGGGCGGACAATTGGCGGATAAATTCCCCAAAGAAAAAGTCATGCGAATGGTGAAACTGTTTGAAATCGGCATTGCCGTGATCGGCACAGCATCGCTGCTCTCCGCATGGCTGCCTTTATGCTATCTCACCCTCTTCGCCCTCGGAACCCATTCGGCTATTTTTGCGCCTAGCAAATATTCCATTCTGCCGCAGCATTTATCGCAAAAAGAATTGATCGGCGGGAATGCGGTTCTGAATACCGGCACTTTCCTCGCCATCCTGCTCGGGACGATTATCGGGACAATGGTCATGGGGTTACAGGCTGGTGTGTATATGATCAGCACGTTGATGATCCTGACCGCCATCAGCGGTTATATGGCCAGTCGCAAAATCCCTGCGGCCCCGCCGAAAGATACAAGCTTAAAATTCTCGCTCAACCCCTTTACCGAGACATGGGCGGTGATGGCGCAGACGCTGCGTCAACCGCGCGACATTACATTGGCCATGTTGGGGAAAGGCTGGTTCTTTTGTGTCGGCAGCATGTTTATGGCGCAATTTGCCAATTTTACCAAAGTCAATCTGGGCGGCAACGAACATATTCTGACAGTCTTCCTGATCGTCTTTTCGGTGGGAATTGCCATTGGCGGATTGTGCAACAATAAATTGTTGAAAGGTCAGGTCGTCGCGGTGTTTGTTCCCTTGGCGGCTCTAGGCCTCACGATTGCGTCACTGGATATTTATTATGCCAGCCTCGCCGCATTCCATCCACCCGCAGGTCAATTGATTGGCGTTGCCGAATTCCTGCATCACACTGAAAATTGGCGCATTCTGCTGGATGTCTTTTTTGTGGCTGTCTTTGGCGGGCTGTATGTCGTTCCCTTGTCCGCGATTATTCAAGACCGTACGCCCGCAGATACCCGTGCCCGCATCATGGCCGGAAGCTCGATCATCGACTCGTTGTTTATGGTCGCGTCTGCGGTTGTTTCGGCGATTTTGATTGGCGCCGGATGGACCATCCCGCAACTCTTCATTGCCTTTGCCTTGGCGAATGCTGGCGTGGCGATCTATATCTGCAAATTGCTGCCGGATTATTTGTTTAAAACCGTGTTACAGGTCGTGTTTAAACTTCTCTACAAAGTAGAAATTCACGGCTTTGAAAATATCGAAAAAGCAGGCAAGCGTGCCGTGATTGTCGGCAACCACGTGTCCTTACTCGATCCACCTCTCTTGGCTGCCTTCTTGCCAGGCCGCCCGATGTTTGCAGTCAATACGCAGGTCGCCAATTGGTGGTGGGTGAAACCTTTTCTGAAACTGGTGGACGCCTTCCCCATTGATCCAACCAACCCGTTTGCTTTGAAATCCCTGATCCGCAAAGTCGAAGAAGACCGTCATATCGTCATCTTTCCGGAAGGTCGATTGACCGATACCGGCGCCTTGATGAAAATGTATGATGGCCCCGGCATGATTGCCGATAAAGCCGATGCGATGATTTTGCCCGTGCGTTTGGACGGGGTGCAACATACGCGCTTTGCCCGTCTGAAAGGCAAAGTCCCCTTGATGAGCTTCCCGAAGATCACGATCACGATTCTGGAGCCCCGCGTGTTCAAAGTCGATCCACGGGTCAAAGGGCGGGCTCGCCGCGCTCTGGCCAGCAAACAGCTCTATGATCTGATGGAAGAGATGATGTTTATCACCACCGACCGCGATCAAACCTTGTGGGATGCCCTGCTCAAAGCACATTACACCAACGGACAAGATTTTCATGCCGTGGAAGATGTTACTTTTACCCCGTTGACGTATCGGGATCTGGTGAAACGCGCCACCATTCTGGGAACCCATCTGCAAAAAACCACTGTTCAGGGAGAAAATGTCGGGATTTTATTGCCCAATTCTGCCGGAACCGTCGGGGTTTTCTTTGCATTGCAATCCATCGGGCGCGTGGCCGCCATGCTCAATTTTACCAGCGGCATTCCTGCCATCCTATCGGCGATATCCACGGCGGGAATCAAAACCGTGCTAACGTCGCGGCGCTTTGTGGAGATGGCGCATCTCGAGTCTCTGGTGGCGGCGATAGAGACGGTCGCGCATATCCGCTATGTCGAAGATATCCGTACCGAATTGACCCTGACGGATAAACTCTCGGGCTTTTTTTCCGAAAAATCCAAGGGCGTCTCTCCGCAAGATCCGGCGGTCATCCTGTTTACGTCCGGATCAGAAGGCAATCCCAAAGGCGTTGTCTTAAGCCACAGCAACTTGATGAGCAATATCATCCAATTGGCGTCGCGCGTTGATTTCAACCAAAGCGATGTGGTGTTTAACTGTCTGCCGATGTTCCATTCTTTCGGCTTGTGCGGCGGGACGTTGTTACCTGTTTTGTCGGGGGTGAAAACATTCCTCTATCCCAATCCGTTGCATTACCGGATTGTGCCAGAGATTGTCTATTCGGTGAATGCGACCATTATGTTTGGTACCGACACCTTCCTGTCCGGATATGCCCGCATGGCCAATGCCTATGATTTCTACCGGATGCGGTATATTTTTGCCGGTGCCGAAAAGATCAAAGACACCACACGCAGCCTTTATATGGAGAAATTCGGCGTGCGGATTTTCGAAGGCTATGGCACAACCGAAACATCTCCCGTCATTGCGGTAAACTCTCCAATGTTCCATCGGGCTGGCACCGTTGGGCGCATGTTGTCAGGCATGTCCTATCGTCTTGATCCCGTGGAAGGTGTGACAGATGGCGGGCGTTTATGGGTCAAGGGCCCCAATGTTATGCTGGGGTATTACAAGGATGATAAACCAACAGTTCTGCAACCCCCGGAAGAGGGATGGCATGATACGGGCGATATTGTGACGATTGATGAAGACGGCTTTATTCGTATTCAGGGACGTGCCAAACGCTTTGCCAAAATTGCCGGTGAAATGGTGTCTTTGGCTGTTGCAGAATCTATGGCGTCTGCCGTATGGCCCGATTACGAACATGCCGTGGTCACACGTGCCGATGCCCGCAAAGGCGAACAATTGGTATTGGTTACAACCAAGCCTCATGCACGGCGCGAAGAATTATCCGCCCACGCGGCCAAACAGGGCATCACGCCCTTGGCTTTGCCCGCAGATATTCTGTCCGTCGATCACTTGCCATTGCTGGGCACCGGAAAAACAGATTATGTAACGCTCAAAGCCTGGATCACCTAAATGGTTCTATTGCAGAGGGATGCGGAGGGAG
>CAZMZK010000034.1:0-13127 GCA_964570705.1 uncultured Micavibrio sp. | reverse complement strand
CCAGACCATTGCGTTATTACAGGATGGGCAACGACTGCGGTGGAGCGAGATCCAAACCTTTGCGGATTTTTTCGGGACCAAAGGCAATGATGATTCCCAACGCATTTTTAAAGACACACTGCTCTGGGTCGCCAGTGGTGTGGTGCGGACTAAAATTTCGGGGTTTGACGGGTTAAAATCGGCCCCTCTCGCACGAAAGCTCAAAATATATGATGATTTACGGGCCCATTTTGACCGGTGTCAGTTGGGAAATCTGGACAAACGTTTCCTGATTATCGGGGCCTATATGGTGTTTGAATAACAAAACCCGCCTGTTTAGCGGGTCTTTCTGTATACTTCGTTCGGTTAATGACCCGAAAAAAGAGCCCCCTCACCCGACTTCGGCTAAAGGCCTACAGCCTTAAGCCTGCGTTGCCCTCTCCCCCACGGGGAGAGGGAAGGGTGAGGGAGAAAACTTTCAGATGATTTCATGAACAAAGTATATGCGTTCGGGAAGAAAAACACACTGGAGGCACTAGCCGGAATCGACCGCCCGCCGTTGCGGGCTATTCTTTTTAAAACAGGTTCGTTCCGGCTATGCGTTCGGGAAGAAAGACACACTGGAGGCACGAGCCGGAATCGAACCGGCGTGCAAGCTTTTGCAGAGCTCTGCCTAACCACTCGGCCATCGCGCCATCTCAGTGTGGGTGGGTATTAGCATTTTTCATCATGGAAATCCAGACAAAATTCCTGTAAAACTATTTTAGGTTCAAAAATTCTACAGTCGTTTGAGGATAGCACAACAATGACCCCCTATAATTTTAAAGAAGCCCGCGCCAACATGGTTCTCTCGCAACTGCAACCATCGGGGATTGTCTCGGAACGTGTGATGGAGGCCTATCAGGCCGTCCCGCGCGAGATTTTTGTTCCAGCCCCCTTGCATGGGGTCAGTTATCTGGATGATGATATCGCACTGGGTGGTGGGCGAACCCTGATGGAACCCTTGCTGCAGGCGTTGATGGTGCAGGATGCGGGGTTATCCGAAGGAGATAAAGTTCTGGATATTGGAGCCGGGAATGGCTATTCCTCCGCGGTTTTGGCGTGCCTGACCGGACATGTGGTGGCACTGGATCAGGAAGAAAAACTCTTGCAAACAGCGCGCGCCCATTGGAAAGGTTTGGGATTGGATGCCAAAATATCCCCTATCATCGGCGATCATGCAGGGGGCGATGTCGAAAATTCCCCCTATAAAGCCATTTTTGTGAACGGGGCCGTGGCCGAAATTCCCGTGGCCTTGCTGTCGCAACTGACAGAGGATGGAACATTATATGCGGTGTTATTGCTCGAAGAAGCCGCAATGGGAAAGGTTGTCGCCGTCCGGATGGATAAAAACGGAAATATCAACGAATCGGTTTTAGGAGAGGGCGTCACCCCTTACTTGGTCGGATTTGAACCCAAAAAAGAATTTGTTTTTTAGGGTTTTGTTCAATAAACTCTAAAAAAGTGAATTTCGATGTGGATAGACTCCCCCCAACTATGAAATCGTGCTTTGACAAGGCATTCGCATTCAGACACACTGCAGTGTCTTAAGACTTTTAAGGAACCCATTCGTATGGCCGGTAATAAATCAGAGCAGGAACCCTCAATCGAAGAAATTCTCGCCTCTATCCGTCAAATTATTTCGGATGATGACGAGACTCGTCCTGCGGGCGAGATCGAGGCTCCAGCCGATGAGGCCTTCGATATTCCGTTGAATCAGCCAACAGAAAAAGAGGACGCACCCCGTGATTCTTTTGCCGATGTTCTGGACCTGACCGAGGAAGTTGGCAAGACGGATGACAACGTTTTCGATTTATCCGACGATCATTTCGACATTCCGCAGTCCGAACCTGTTCTTTCGCCGGAACCGGATCCACGGGACTCTGACCTCGATTTATCTGCACCGCCCGAGCCGCCTGTTCGCAAACCGACCATCGACCTGTCTGCTGATTCGTCGACGGGCTTTTCTGCGGGTGGGCAAAGTGATATTGACGCGCTGTTTTCGACACCTGCGGCCGAAGCAACCACCGAAGCTTTTTCCCGTTTGTTGGGGAATATTCCGGTGGAGCGTGAAGAAAACAAACGTTTATATGCCGATGGACGCATTACCCTGGAAGATATTGCCAAAGATTTGCTGCGTCCCATCCTGCGCCAATGGATCGATGATCATGTTCCGGCTTTGGTAGAACGTCTGGTCGAAAAAGAACTGGAAAAACTCGCCCGCCAAGCCCGCGAGTAGATTCGGCGGTGGAGTTTTTATGCTTCGTCAACCCAAAAAACTGAATATAGGCAGCCGTATCGCGGTTGTTTCCCCATCTTGGGGTGGTCCGGGAAGTTTTCCGGACAGATTTTTAGCTGGAAAAAGCCAATTTGCAGAGGCCTTTGGTGTCGAACTGATTGATATGCCACATTGCAACGCGCCGGCAGAGTGGTTACACAGACACCCCAAGGCCCGCGCCGATGATCTGATGCAGGCTTTTGCCGATCCTGACATCGATGGCATTATCACAAGCATTGGCGGTGACGATGCCATCCGGCTTATCCCTTACATAGATCTGCAGATTATCGCGAATAATCCTAAAGTCTTTATGGGATATTCCGATACGACAACACTTCATTTTGCGTGTTATAAAGCAGGGCTATCGAGCTTTTATGGGCCATCCATTATGGCGGGTTTCGCAGAAAATGGCGGCTTGTTTCCCTACATGAAAGAGGCGGTTGCCAAAACACTTTTTTCCTCTGAGCCCATCGGCCGTATTCCGGAAGCCAAGGAATGGACAGTTGATCATCTGGATTGGGGAAATCCCGCCAACCAGATGCAAAAGCGGCAGTGCCAACCGGCTTCAGGATGGGAGCTGCTTCAAGGGCGTGGAAGTGTTGAGGGGCATCTGATCGGAGGATGTATCGATGTTTTCCCGATGATTATCGGGACCTCCATTTGGCCGTCTCTGGACACATTTGATCGGGCCATCCTGTTTCTTGAAACTTCGGAGGAAGCTCCTCCCGTTTACGACGTTCAGCGTATTTTAAGAAATTTAGGGGTGCAGGGCATCCTCGAAAAGTTGTCGGGCCTCTTGATTGGTCGGCCGGGTGGCGGTGTCGCAGATTTAAGGCAATATGATGTGGCTATCCAAAGCACAGTTGCGGAAGAGTTCGGATTGTCTGATCTGCCCATTATGGCGCAAATGGATTTTGGACATACAGACCCGATGTGTGTCCTTCCTTATGGGGCCAATACCCGGATAAATTGTGATACAAAAGAAATCATTATCACAAACCCCGACCCGAATCCTCCGGCGTCATTCCGATAACATACCCCCGAACTGCGCCCTCTCGAGGAACGTGCGGTTCTCGTCACAAAATCTGTCAATGGATGACCCGCCCTGGACACAAACCTGGACACAAAATAGAGAATTTTACTTAAATAAGGCGGAAATCGAACGATCCTCGGCAATGCGCAGGACGGCCTCACCCAATAATGGCGCAATCGTTAATTGTTCAAAGCGCGAGGACGCCTTCACCGCAGCATTTGGCTGGATACTATCGGTGGTAATCAGTTTTTTGATCGGAGAGTTTTCAACTTTCTCGACTGCATTGCCCGATAATACGCCGTGCACGACATAGGCATAGACTTCGGATGCTCCGTGATCCATCAACGCCACTGCCGCATTGCAGAGTGTTCCCGCAGAGTCGGCAATATCATCCACCAAAATACAGGTTTTTCCGGACACATCCCCGATCACGTTCATAACCTCGGAAACTCCCGCTTGTTCGCGGCGTTTATCGATGATCGCCAAATCGGCATTCAAACGTTTGGCAATAGCGCGGGCCCTAACCACCCCACCAATATCGGGAGACACAACCATCACATCCTTACCATCAAAACGGCGCAACATATCCGGCACCAATACCGGCGACGCAATGAGATTATCGGTTGGAATATCAAAAAAGCCTTGAATTTGACCCGCATGCAGATCCAGCATCAACGCGCGGTTCGCACCAGCCGTTGTAATCAGGTTGGCCACCAATTTGGCCGTAATCGGGGTGCGGGATCCCGTCCGGCGATCCTGCCGTGCGTACCCGTAATAGGGAATAACAGCCGTAATCCGGCGAGCCGAACTGCGGCGCAGCGCGTCCAGAGAAATCAACAACTCCATCAAATGGTCATTGGTAGGAAAAGACGTCGATTGAATAAAGAAAACGTCTTCGCCGCGGATGTTTTCATCAATATCGACAAAAATTTCCATGTCATTAAACCGCTTGATACTGGCCTTGGCCAGCGGAATTCCAATATAGTCAGCCATAGCTTGGGCCAAGGGAAGATTGGAATTTCCAGCGATCAGTTTCATGATACGTCCTAAAATTTAAAGGGTGATGATGCGCGCACTATAGGAATTTTTATCAAAAAAGCAACGTTTTTATGTACTCCTTTATATACTCCGCACAGGCGATGATCCGGAAATCTTGGCGGAAGATTGCCCCCCCCTTTCTTCCCTACTCCGCTTGAGAAATTTTCATTTCACGGGCACGAGTCAGGATAGCGTCTTCCATTTTTATTGCCGTATCTTTCGCAACAGGCGCATCCGTCCACCCGCCTTTTCCCTTAATCTGGCGGAAAACTTTTACCGACAGCGAATCGGCTTTCAATTCGCTTCCCAAAATAAAGACATTCAACTTGGTGCGTTCTTTCGGGGTTTGCGGAGCCTCGTACCAATCGGTGATAATAGTGCCCCCAAATGGGTCAGCCGATGCCAATGGCATAAAGGATACCGTATCCAACGCCGCACGCCATAAATAGGTGTTCACAGCCACACCATTATCCCCGGAGCCCGATTTCTTTTTGCTGCCTCCAAAAAGATCAAATCCCTTGCTTCCCATAATGCTCGGGGCCTCGGAATAGATATTATTATCCCCCGTTGACGAACGATCGGCTCCGGTCGGGTATTTCGCTTCGGTTTTTATGCCGGAGCACGCCGACAACAAAAGAGAAGTTGCAGAAATAAGCGCAAACATAACAGGTTTTTTCATCAAAGAATCCAATAAGGGTAAGAGGTCATGTAACTATGTTATCCAGAGCGTGTCATCAATTCTAATCTTTTGGACTGCGAACCGTACATTTCTGGGCTTCCGTTTCTCAAATACGTTTCTGTATTCTGCGATACGGTTCTCGAAAAGCGCGGTTCTCGCCACAAAATCTGTCAAGTGGTGACACACCCTAAAAAGACTGTGGCATATTTAGCACGATCCCCATTCCATCTCAAGCCCCTGCCCCCCCAGAGCCAAGAATCCGGATAAACGCTCAAGCCACGAATCATGGACGGACATTCATCGCGCACACAAAAAACAATATGACAAATTAAAAACCCTTGCTAAATCTCCCGTCCTTGCAGAGGATGCCCACATGTTGAAAACATCCCTCTTATTGATAGCCTTTGCCCTCTGCCTCCTCCCCGTGCCGCTGCGAGCCGAAGAGGCTGCGACAGATTCTCCAGCAGATTCTCCGGCCGCCTTTCCGCTTCGTCCAGACCTCACGAACGAGATAACCTCTCCCACCCCGATAGTGATCACCAAGGCCGTCGATGCCACCACCGTTCTGGACAAGGAGGGCGCCCTGTATACCCTTACCGGACTGGACATTCCCGACGACTCTCACACAGCCCCGCAGACATTAAAACGACTTGCGGAATTGACCGAGGGGAAAAAATGCACCCTGACCCAAACCCGAAACCCCTCGCTTGGCCGGATCGACCGCATGAATCACATTTTGGGACATCTGACATGCGGCCCCGACAATATCTGGATTCAAGGAGCCCTGATCCGCGAAGGTCTTGCCCGCGTCCGGACAACTCCGGAAAACCCACACCACGCGAGCCTGATGTTGATTCTGGAATCCCAAGCCCGCAGCGAAAAACGGGGATTATGGGGACTTTCCCAAAACATGCCCCTCACTCCCGAAACGGCACCCGCCCACATCAACGGATTTGCCATCGTTGAAGCCCGGGTCTATGCGGTCGCCCAAACACGCGATGCCATCTTTTTAAATTTCACATCTGACTGGAAACACGACTTCACGATTGGCATTCCCGCCAAATTGCGCAAGGATTTTTCCAAACGGCGAATTGATCTTTTTTCTCTGAAGGGGAAGACCGTCCGCGTGCGCGGCTGGCTCCGCTCCTATAACGGCCCTTATATCGAACTGGACCATGTGGATCCTCTGGAAATTCTGGCGGATTCCTCCCCAAGCCCCCTTCCTCCAGAAAAATAAATCCCTCCCTGCCAATGACAGAGAGGGACATAAAAGGGAATTCCTCTTTAAATGAGACGTTCGCGGGCCGTTATTCGTCGCGATGAGTCCGTTCCATCCGTTCGTGACGTTCCTGCGCTTCCAAAGACAATGTCGCAATCGGACGAGCATCCAAACGCCCCACCCCGATGGGTTCACCGGTTTCTTCACAATACCCATAGGTATCATCATCAATGCGCAACAACGCTTCGTTGATTTTGGTAATCAGCTTCCGTTCACGGTCACGTGTCCGTAATTCCAGAGCGTGATCCGTCTCGGCCGATGCACGATCCGCCAGATCCGGTTTTTGCAATTCTGTGGATTGCAACGTATGCTGGATGGTAACTTCCGACTCGCGCAGAAGCTCTTCTCTCCAAGCAATCAATTTTTGACGGAAATATTCCTTCATAATCGGGCTCATAAACTCTTCTTTGTCCGAAGGTTTATAATTCGGGGGGACAATGACACTTCCAGCTTTCGACATACATATCTTCCTTTTACAGATTACAAAAGTAACGCATTGCGCCCTGAAAATAGTCAACCCTCGAGACAAAATCAAGGGGGCAGCAAAGCAGACCATCGATTATACACATGAAAAGGTTAAAAAACCTTGGCGGCATCCAGCGCCATGCGCATTTTGGCGATTTCAATCTGCGCCCGCAAATCAATCTCGTCCAACAAACTGGACAAATGGGGATCATTAATCCGTTCACGGTGCGACGCCACCACATCCGCAATATCCATAAGATTGCCAACCGATAAGGTTCCCGTCAGCATCCCCAAACGGATTTTGTCCAATTGTTTCAACACATCTTCCCCACGGGCCCGCATCCGTTTTTTGGCAGCCCGCTGCACCGGATCATCCGTTTCCTGCGCCGCCAACAAGGCATCAATCCCCGCGATAACCCCCGTGGCCGCCGTATGTGCCGGAGCTTCGGACTCGCCCGTTTCCAACAAACTTCCGAATTGCGTGCCGCTCGCACCGCCTGTCCGTGCTGTCTTTTTGACGCCCGCCGTTTTTTGGGGGCCCTCTGGTCCGGTAATTTTCATGATGTGAATCTCTTATGTGGTTTCTCTTTTAGTATAACAAAATGTTCCGCGCATTTCAGTGGGCAAGTTTTTCCCACCCCTCAAAAAACGTCAACCCTTTGTTTTTATTTATAAAAATATTTTGTCAAGTTGGCACAGTCTTCGCAACACCCTCTTCGGGACGCATCCCGTTCCCAGATGTAAGACAATATCCGACACCGTTCGGGGGAAGTGAAACAGATCATGACCAGACAGCCATATCCGTTTTTAACAAGAACGATCTTGACCGCAACCGCCTATTTGCTGGTGTCGGTTCTTTCTGTCCTTGCTGCAATTGCCCCGACCTCCTCCGCCATGGCCGCGACCACACGCATTAAAGATATTGTGGATATCGAAGGCGTCCGCGACAACGCTCTGATCGGGTATGGTTTGGTGGTCGGATTAAACGGAACCGGAGATAAATTGAACAACTCTCCCTTCACCGAACAATCCCTGATCGCGATGCTGGAACGCATGGGGGTCAACGTCCGCGGCAAGAATCTGAATACCGGAAACGTGGCCGCCGTTATGGTGACCGCCACCATGCCCCCTTTCCAGACCCAAGGATCCCACATTGATGTGACGGTGTCCACCCTGGGCGATGCCAAAAACCTTCAAGGCGGCACCCTGCTGGTGACTCCCTTAATGGGCGCGGACGGGGAGGTATATGCCGTAGCCCAAGGCCCTGTGGCTATTTCCGGCTTTACGGCTTCTGGCCAAGGACAAACCGTCACCCAGAACACCCCCACCCGTGGCCGCATTGCTCTGGGCGGGACGGTCGAACGCGAAATCAAATTCAATCTGAACGATCTTCCCCAAGTCCGTTTGGCGTTAAAAAACCCCGACTTTACGACGGCCCGCCGGA
Source organism: uncultured Micavibrio sp. (assembly GCA_964570705.1). Classification (GTDB taxonomy): domain Bacteria; phylum Pseudomonadota; class Alphaproteobacteria; order Micavibrionales; family Micavibrionaceae; genus UBA1573. The sequence goes on along the minus strand of CAZMZK010000034.1, from coordinate 4,893 downwards.
TTGCCCGCGCCATTAACGGGTTTACATCAGGGAATATGGCGACGGCCTCCAACGATGCCACGATTACCCTGAAGAAATCCCCTGGCTATCCCGGATCTTTGGTTGATTTGATTACCGATATTGAACAATTGCCCGTTGAACCCGATCAAGTGGCCCGTGTTGTCATTGATGAAAATTCCGGAACCATCGTGATGGGATCCGATGTCCGCGTCAGCACCGTTGCCATTGCCCAAGGCAATCTGACCATCAAAGTCAATGAAACACCGCAAGTATCGCAACCCAATCCCTTCGCAGAAAAAGGCGAAACCGTGGTTGTACCTCGTACAAATATTGATGTTGCCACCGGAAAAGACAGCAAAATGGCCGTTCTGGAAAGCAGTGTGACGCTGCAGGATCTGGTCACCGGATTGAATAAGCTCGGCATTGGTCCCCGCGATATTATTACCATCCTGCAAGCCATTAAAGCTGCCGGAGCCTTACAAGCCGAAATTACAACGATGTAGAGGAATAAGAGAATGATGACCTTTACCCAAGCCATTTCGTCACAGTCACCAGACGCGTATAAAGGGAGAATCCCTTTGCAGATTTCCTCATCCGCGAAAACAGGTCTCGATAAAGCCAGCACAGCGGCCCAGGATTTTGAAGCCGTCTTTATCTCGGAAATGATCAAACCGATGTTTGAAACGGTCGAGGTGGACGATACGTTTGGCGGCGGAAAAGGCGAAGAAGTTTTCCGCGGCCTGATGGTTCAGGAACTTGGCAAAAGCCTGGCCAAACGAGGCGGGCTTGGCCTGTCTGACCAAGTCAATGCCGAATTGTTAAAACTTCAAGAACATAAAAAAGCCTCATAACCGACGCAACCAAGACACATACCAACAAACCATAGGAGATACCCATGACAGCCCTTGCAACCTCTGCCGCTCTCTCCCCTTCATCCTCTGCCCTTCCAGAGGAGGCCCTTATCAGCATGATCAGCAATATGGAGAAATTATCCGCCCTCTATGAAATCGAACTGGATGCAATTGAAGTGCGCGACATGAAACGGTTTTCCGATATTCAGCCCGAAAAAAACCGGCTGGTTCAGGATTGCGAAGCCCGTATGTCGGAAATCAGCAAATATCAATCCCAACTGAAAACCATCAATCCGGTTATCAAGGATCGCGTGGTGAGCGCCGAAATTTACTTGCGCGATTTGGCGACAAAATCCCAACGTGCGTGTCAGATCCACGCCGAAAGCGTCCGCCGTGTTCAAGAACGTTTATTGGCCGCCGCCCGTTATATTTTATCGCAGGAAAGCCAACCGCTATACAACAATCTTGGAAAGACCGGATCTTCCAAAAACAAACCCACAGCCACCGCGATCAACGAGGCGATATAGATCCCGATATATCTCGCCACAGATCAGACATAAGGATTTTCCATGACATTATCTTCTGCATCCTCTGCTGTTTCCTCTTCCTCAACCGCCCTGTCCCCGGGAGGATCCTCTGCGGCATCCTCCAACGGACTCGCGGGATTATTCGATGCGATTCTTGCCTCCCTGTCCCACGGACTCTCCGGATCCCTGCCCGGCTCTTTACCTGCAGGACTCGCGGAATCAAAGACGGACACATCCGGGGAATCTTCCCACACCACAACCGGATCGTACACAGCGGCAAATAACCCGTCCTCCGGTGCTGCCATACTGGTTCTGCCACATAATCTGGCCAGCTTATCCGAAGCAGATTTAAAAGCCTTCCTTGTCAAGATCGGAGAAAGCGCAGGTGTCAATCTGGACAATGCCACGCTCGCGGCGCTGCCTTTGGGGACGCCCGTCCCCGCCCCCGTAGAAACAGATGCAACGGATGGTGTTTCCTCCTTGAATCCTATCACATTGTCTCCCGCATTATCCGCTTTTATGTCTGCACAGACATCTGCGTTATCGACAACAGGGCAGGATGCGCTGGATTCCAACAACACCCTTCTGGTTGTCACCGGCATTACCCCCGCCGATCTGGACACATTAAAAACATTTCTTGCCGGAAAATCCTCTGCGGGCGCGCCAGACACGCCCTCCCGCTCCAGCCATAAACCCGCCATTTTAGACGCGACCAATCCGGATAACGTGATTGCATCGTCAACTGACACCCACGACATCGCTGCTGTGTTGACCTCGCCTCTATCTCTGCCCGTCACAGATTCCGCAGGGACAGAATCCGGTGCCCTCCCCGCAGATTCTTCGGATACCAAAAAACCCGTTTTGAACGGAACAGATCCCGCCCCACTGTCATGTGAAGGATTTCCTTTGCCATTGGTGGTTTATGTTCCGCCAGCCTCCCAAAAACCGGATGGCTTTGACCTTGCAAGCGGTGACACTTTACCGCTGACGGGAAGTGGCGGGGCCGAAAAAGGGGCCTCTGGAACGCCTTCTGGAACAGACTCCCCCGCTCAAAAATCTGACACACCAGATTCGAAGCCGGCATCCCCTTTTGCGTCTTTCGATTCTGTGACCAAAGCTTTTGGAGATGATCCCCAAAAAACAGGCGCAGGAACCACCGCAGCAGGCCACTCTGTAACCACACATAAAACCGGCGCGTCTTCGGACTCGTCATCTACGGTATCCACACAACTCACCCCAACGGGGACTGGAACGTCTGCGTCCCTGTCCCTTGGATCTTCTTGGTTACCGGATAACTCGTCGTTGTCATTGGGCGGAGCGGGCACCCCGCTTTTAGGAACAGCTTCTCCTTTATCCTCCTCGTTCACCAATCCTCTGATGACAAACTCTGCGGCCTATACGTCGCATCCAAGTATCCAGATGGTGGCCATGATGATTGAAAAAGCCACATCCGGATCCGAAAAAGCAAGTCAGGAGTTAAGCGTTCAGTTGGACCCTCCCGAATTGGGCCGCTTGCAAATCCAGCTCAGCTATGAGAAAGGCGAAGCCCTGAAAGTCCATGTTTTGACCGAGAAAGAAGACACATTGTCCCTCTTGCAACGCGACTCCCACGCGTTAAAATCCGCACTTGATCAGGCCGGAATTAAAACCGACAGCACATCGCTCAGCTTTGATATGGCAAGCGGAGACCAATCCTTTAACCAGATGTTAGGCGGATTCCATGATCCGAATGCGCGGGGTGAATCCTCCCGCTTCACACTGGACGGCGGCCCGTCCGGAGACGCGGCCACCCCGCTTACATCTCTGGAAACCCATTTGGATTTTGTACCGGATATGGCCACGGGAAATATTCATTATTCCCTTCTGGTATAACCTATTGGTTTCGTCCCGAAACTGTATTCTGCGATACGGTTCTCGTCACAAAATCTGTCAATTGATGACACGCCCTACCCCCAAAAAAGCTTAACAATTTCCTCACCTTTTCTGTGCTATTCTGGTGTATCGGAGGTTCATACATGACTCCCAACAACATGAAAGAAACAGGGCTTTGTGATGTCTACACTGGTTTTAGCGTCTCTTCTGGTGGCAAGTCTGATGGCTGGCACGGCGATATCGATGACATACTCGCAGCTTTCGAAATCCCCTATCAGGATCCTTGCGAGATCCCGCGTTAGAAGGTAAGCTGATCCCTCATCCTATGTATTGAGACTGAGGGCTTTGTCATGCGCACATTCAAATTGTATAATTCTTTGTCACGAACGAAAGAGGATTTCGTTCCCTTGAATCCCGATCATGTGCGCCTGTATGCCTGCGGACCGACTGTTTACAACGTGGCCCATATCGGAAACGCCCGCATGGCGGTGGTGTTTGATTTGCTGTCCCGTGTGTTGCGCACGCTTTATCCCCGCGTGACCTATGCCTCCAATATTACCGATATTGATGACAAAATCATGGACGCCGCCAAAGCAACGGGGGATCCGATTACCGTCATCACCCGCAAATACGAACAGATCTATAATGACGATATGGCGGCCTTGGGCGTGACACGTCCGGATATCCAGCCACGCGCTACGGAAACCATTCCTGAAATGATCCGGCTGATGGAGATGCTGATTGCCCGCGGGCATGCCTATGTGGCAGAAGGTCACGTCCTTTTCAACGTCCCGTCTTTCCCCGAATATGGCGGATTATCGGGCCGTTCCCGCGATGACCAGATTGCCGGAGCGCGTGTCGATGTGGCGCCGTTTAAGCGCGATCCAGCTGATTTTGTTCTGTGGAAACCCTCGACCCCCGATCAAGTTGGCTGGGACAGCCCCTGGGGACGTGGTCGTCCGGGCTGGCATATTGAATGCTCGGCCATGGCTGAAAAACATCTGGGCTTGCCGATTGATATTCACGGCGGCGGCGCCGATTTGAAATTCCCGCACCATGAAAACGAAATTGCACAATCCTGCTGCGCCCATGGACATCATGACTTGGCCGCATTCTCGAAATACTGGATGCACAATGGATTTGTCACCGTGGAAGGCGAAAAAATGTCCAAATCCCTGGGCAATTTTACCACCGCGCAAGACTTGCTGACCAAAGGCATTGCGGGCGAAGTCATCCGGTATGCCCTGCTCTCGGCCCATTACCGCCAACCTCTGGATTGGACCGAACACGGCTTGGTCAACGCACGGAAAACGCTCGACAAATTCTATCGCATTCTGGATGATCTGCACGATGTGGCCGATATATCTGTGGCGTTGCCGGACGGAATTCTGGATGCTTTGTGCGATGATTTGAACTCGCCCAAGGCCTATGCCGAATTGAATGCTTTGGCAAAACAGGCCGCCGACACACGCACCGCCGCAGATAAAGCCGCCTTTAAATCCGCAGCCAATCTGATGGGATTTTTGACCGTGGATCCGGCAGAATGGTTTCATCACGGAGCGCAAGAATCCGATAGCGATGCCGCATGGGTCGAGGGATTATTGACCGAGCGGGCCGACGCCAAGCGCGCCAAAAACTTTGCC
>CAZMZK010000033.1:0-13357 GCA_964570705.1 uncultured Micavibrio sp. | reverse complement strand
CGGCGGGTTGCATCCGGCTTGATAATCGAAAAAGTACGTTGAACAGCCATAATGTGGGTCCTTTATGTTAGAATATAATACGATACAGGTTGTGATGCAGAGCTTATACGGACTTCCTCCCAAAAAAACAAGCCCCCATTCTTGCGTCTCCGCAGGCTCTTTTTTCTCGCTCTTTTTTCTGGTTTTTGTCGATCCAGGCTGCGGTAGGGGGTCAATATTTACAAGTTGGCCGAGGAGGGGAAAACCGCCCTTCAACACGCCGGGCGACGGTGATGACATCTGTCAAGCTTGCACAATAGCCAAACTCTTTGCGCAACCGATCCAGATGAAAGGCAGAGGTTGCGTGGGACAGTAAATGCGCCACGATGGCGTTACGATAATCCCCTGCGGCCCTCAAATTTTGAACTGATTGAAACGCGCCTTTTAATCGCGCAAGTTTTTGATCCCATGGCTCGGGAGGGAGGTGAAAAATTGCTAACTCCGGCCCGCGTAATCTTTCAATGCGGGCATGGAGCTCTCTCTCTTCTGCATCTTTTCTTTGTTGCTCCGTGTAATCCCATCCGAATGTGAGGGATAGTTTTTCCAATTCAGCAACATTCTGGGGGTATGTATCAAGGGCATATGTGATGGCGCGTGCGCGTGCGGGCCAAGGGGTCCAAAAAAGAGGGTCACTTATTTTTAAAATTCTTAAAACAACGTCTTTGGGAAGAAAATGGCCTGTTTCTGCAAATGGGCGCGCAGACATCAGTTCGTCCCAGAGAAGTTGTCCTGCCTGTATTTTGTCCGTTTCTTCACGTTTGCCAGATTTTCCGACAAAATCCCCACGGCGATTCAATCCGGATACACGCTGCGCTTCCTTCACCGCTTGTGTAAATGCACAAGCATCGCCATATTTTTCTATCCCTATATGTTTGGCTAATCCTGTGCGTAGGACATGGGTGAAAAGAACCATATAGGCGGTTTGTTGAATGTCCTGATCCAGATCATTATGCCCTGTCTCAAATTCTGCGATCTGATGCAGAAAAAAAAATATTTCTGTTGCTGTCATCACTGAGGGGGCCTTTAAAGAGGCAACGGAATAGGGGAACCTATCTTGTAATCTGGCTCTTAACCTTGTGGTTTGATTGTTTGGGGGACGCTCGGAAAGGTAATCAAGGTCAAAATACATTACGCAGTCTTTTCTAAACTTTCAAAAGGTTTGAATTCTGGGAACAGATATGTTTGATGATCTGAAAAATCAAGAGTTAAAATCTTATCACCTGTGATATGTGCGATGCCATGATCGGGATAAGGGGGGCTCGCGATGTGCGATGGAGGGGCAAGAAAAGACACTTTGCTTTGTGGGTGTTATGATTTATATTCTCATCGGGTGCTGCGGGGTGCGTGACGGCCATATATCCCACTGACCGATACAAATCTTGCGACGGGAGCTGTCCCTGCTGAGACCTTGGTCTTGGACATATGGCGCCCACCTTATTGAAAGGGTCATCGCGGATTTTTCGCCAACACGGCCACCGTGGTTCCCGCTTTACATGCCTCAGATTTTTAGTCTTTGGCAGGAAAATCAAAAATTTTTGTATTATTTCAAAAAAACGGGTGACAGACACATATCTTTATTGTAGATACTAACCGCGTTCGCGCAATGCTGCCGTAGCTCAGTGGTAGAGCACGTCCTTGGTAAGGACGGGGCCGGAAGTTCAATCCTTCTCGGCAGCACCATTTCTCCCAATTTAAAACACATGTTCGGGAACAGGTGTATGGTTGATCCTATCTTCCTCCGGTTATCCGAAACATCCGATTGCTGTGATTTATATGCTCTTTGCGCTGCAGGAGGGCATTCCGTCGAAGCCGATTATTTTGAAATCGCCCATCAGGAACAGTCCGACAAGAAACGATGCATTTTTCTTGCGTTTCAAGAAGAGCGATTGGTGGGGTATGTGTATTTGAATTTTTATCCGCAATATGCGCCATTTTCCCGACTGTCTATTCCGGAGATACAGGACTTGTTTGTTCATCCGGATGTGCGGCGGTGTGGGGTAGGGGCAAAATTGATCGCAGCCTGTGAAGCCAAGGCCCATGCCTGTGGGAGTGATACCATCGGAATTGGCGTAGGCGTTTCAGGACAATTCGGTTCAGCCCAGCGTCTTTATGCCCGTATGGGATATCTCCCCGATGGGGCTGGAGTTGTTTTTGACCGTATTCCCGCCACAACAGGCGATGTTCGGCCAATCGACGACAGGTTGTGCCTGATGTTGATCAAATCGTTATAGAGGCTTAATTCCCCTTACATTCGCAAGCATAGATGTCGTATTTGCTATTACCGACTACTTTATAGCAGGTTGCTTTTGCTCCGCCATTCTTTTGGCAGTTACAGCCGAATGCAGTATCAAGTTCATATTTCGTAGTTCCACGATCTGCTTGGTTTGTTAACAGTGGGGGAGTGCTTGATTTCCAGAGATAAGGTCTTGGAACAAATGTGGCTGCGGAAAGCTCGGATTTTGCGCTTGTATCTGGCGTGCAATCTGCTTTCTTGGGGGTTTTCATGACAGCATAGCCATAATTGACGCCTGCCAAGGCAAGTGTTCCTCCATCATTGACATCTCGTCCCCCCTCTTTGGCTTTATAACAAGCCTCATGGACGACATAGTCTGGATTGACGCTTGGGTAATCACTCGGATTTTTTAAAACAGCTTCATAGATGGGGCGAGGGTCACATTCACAGTTGGAATCGTCAAAGGCCGGATCATTGTAGGTGCACGTGCCGCTATCAATGGTCATGTTGCGATATTTTCCTTTTTTCGGATCACTTGGCCAAGAAGATGAAGGAAACGATGCTGGCGCAGGTGAGTCTTTCCGTTTGTAACCTGCCGGACAATCATCAAATTCTACCTTATTGGTGAGATCACAGGTGCAGGAGCCGGTGGGAGTCGTGCAAACTTCCGCCATCAGAACGCCACTTGCATCACATGAGCTGCTACATACTTTTGTGCGATTGCTTCCAGTAAAAGGAGTGTTGCAAGGTATCGGCACGGTGTGCGGATCAATGTCTTTGCAGGTGCAAGATGCCATTGAGATGCCACCGCACGTCATGAGGGTCGTCTTTCCAGAGTAGCCATTGGGGCAATCGACTTCAGTTGATGTGGAATCATTGTTGCAGCGGGCCGGGGTGTCGAGACTGGAGTCTTTTACCCAGTTTCCTCCCGCGCAGCTCCAGGTCGCGGTTCCGCACGTTCCGGGGGCCGCCGCAGGGTCGGGAAGCGATTGTGTTGTCCCCACGTTGATTGAGCTTTGCAGGGAGACGCTGTGCCCGCACACGGTGGATGTTTTCGCCGGGCAAACGGGGGTGGCGGTTCCACATTGAGGTTCGTAAGATGTTCCAAATCCGCTATTAACCATTCCTGTGAGGACTTGTCCGGGGGGGGCAACGAAACGCCACTTCCCCACACAGCGCGACTGCCTTGGTCCCATCAGAGGTGACTCCAATGGAATCTTCACCTAAGAAGCTATTGCAACCACCTAGTGCGTTTTGCAATTGGTAACATTTTCCCGATGTCAATGTGCAAATCGACGATACGTTTATGGAATGGGAGGCCTCGGTTGTCGTGGCCAGAGCGCCACTGGTTCCCGTTGGGGCATTGGGGGTCATTATTCGCCCCGTTGTGGTGTCAACGGTCGTTTGTTGTATGGATAACAAGGAGGGCGGGGGGCTAAAGGAAGAAAAGGAGCCAATGCCTACATTTTCTTTGCGGATATTCACAATATTGTCCCCGGCTATCGCGGTTGTATGGCTCCAGAGTCCTTCTCCAGCACTGGCAAAATATTCCAGCACATCGTCAAACAAGGGGCCCGTTCCATCGGATCGTAACGTATTGATAAATTTGGCATTCGGATCGGGAGCTGCGGGATCAAGGCAGTTTTCGGCATCCAATTGGTTCGGCGTGCCTGCCGGACAGGGAACAGGTTGCGCACCCGTCAGGGCGGCATAGGCGCCAATTTTATTCGGCCCATGACTTAATACCAGAAAGGCGGCCGATTTTGGAGGGTCTGTCAGGGGTTGCCCTGCTTCATTGACGATTTCAATGCCTCCTTTCTGGAGGTTAAAGGTTGTCTCCTTTCCCATGTCTTCGGTTAACGCGTAGGTGAGGCGGGATCCATAGGCATCAAAAGTGTCTTTCTCGTCCATTTGCAATTCCCGGAAAGGGATAACCCCCACTCTGACCTTGATTGTCCCTAAGGCCCCCCGCGTACTGGCCTGGACACAAATACCTCCGGCACATGTTCCGGCAGCGATAGAGCCATCACAGGCTGATACACTGCCATAACCAAGATCTCCTCTGGCAACATTGGGGGCAGGACAGGGGTAATATCCGTGGGATTGTTTATAGGTTTGCAGTTTCTGAACCGCACTTGCTACCCCCTCTTGTGTTTTTATATAATCTTGTTGCATTTTGTAGATATTATAGATCTGGATAAAGCTCACGGTCAAAAGCCCCAACACAATCATCGCAAAGGCCATTTGCAACAGATTGTACCCTCCGGACCTGTGCGGGGTGACCGCATTGTTGTCGGTGGACGCGCCGCTGGACGATGTGCCTAGCGCGGCAGGTGGGATGTTCCGGACATAGGTGGCTATCTGTGACATTATAACGGGCCTCATGTTTTATGGCGGGCATTGCTCTGTGCCGTTCGAGCACAAAACACAGCGTTTGGTTGTGATCCCCTGCACCCAGCTCCCAGCGGGGCAGGAGACGATCACGTCAGGGGTGAAGACGCGTAAGTATGGGGCCCCACAGACCTGGATTCCACTGGAGGGATACCAGGAAAAAAGTACAGATCGCCCCCAGATGTTGGGAATGCATATTTTGTCGGCCCCGGCGCCGAGCGCAAATACATCCGGACTGGAACTGCTGACGCCGGAAGTGGTATAGGTTTGGGCCAACACGGTCGCGGCACTGATGTCCCCCTCGACCCAGAGTTTGTAAGCGGGGTTGGATGCGGCTGGCGACAGGGTGGCGGTTTTGGAAATGACCACCTTATCGGTGTTAAGGTTATAGATATGCTGGGCGGGGGCCCCATTTGTGCGGGGCGAGGCGTAGGTCCATAAATCGCCGGATGTCTGGAGATAGAAGTACGACGTGTCGTCCAAATAGCTTGCTCCCGCGGCTTCATAATTTCCAATTCCCTGCACAAAGACATTATCATTGTTACAGTTTTCGGTATCACGATTGGCGGTGGGCCCATTCGGGCAGGGGGCCACTTCTAATCCCGAAAAAGAATAGGCTCCTGCGCCATTCGGTCCAGAGGACCAGATGACAAATTCGGCATCGCCATTGGGTGTGGCGGCGATACCCGCAGTGGGGTTGCCATTTTCATCCTTGGCATTGATAACCCCGTGTTTGTAGTTTTCGTTTCCGCTGGTATTCGTGTGATCCATCACTTTCTCGCTGACCGCATAATTCAAAAGATGTCCCCATCCATCCAGAACATCGTCCCCCTTCAAAATCCGGACCTCCTCGGAGGGGGGAAGAGGTTGGAGCCGTGAGGGAACCCCTCCGATCACAATCCAGTCTTTGACAGAGACGCCGTCATTCACGGTGTCCCGCGATCCCCGGACTTTGCAAATCCCTTGGGCAGGAAGTCCCCCCGCATTGCAGAGCGGAATCGTGGCAAGGTCGCATTGTTCCAGTCCGTAATTTGCATTGCCCAAAGGGATAGACCGGTCCGATGGACACGGAGCATAGCGGGGATCGCTGGCGGCCATAGCCCCTGTTGCCAGTTTAATATTGGCTTTGGTAATGCGGATCTTTTCTTCGTTCACATACGCGTTATAGGCTTGAATCAATGGCACAAGAAGCGTTGCGACAATGACCAGAACAATGGACATTTCAACAAGGGTAAAACCCGACTGTTTTTTGGGTGGGCTGTGGGCAGGGTTCTTAACCATCTCTACAATATCCTTGGCCAACGATTCTAGGGGGCTGGGGCGCATGATGTCAACTCAACATTGTTAATTATGGGATTGCTTCCCGGGTGGGTAAATCGGACAGCCCGGGGATATTGCCCCGGGGGGCATCCTCCTATAAAGTTCGTGTAACCAAAAGCAAGCGGGGCGGAATACGTGCAATATTCATCCGGAATACCTGGAAAATCAACGCCTGGTCTTGATTTAATTCCGATCAGCGCTCGTTTTCCAACACAGCGGATCCCTGCGCCCATATGCCCTTGGGTAACGGGATCCCATTTGTAAAGAGAGTTAATATCAGTTTCTTCGGGCAGGGCACTTTCTGGAGGGGGATCCACAATTTGTTCTGGCGTCATCAGGAAAGGATGTCCGAATCCGGGAATATAGTTGGGATCATAGGCTGCTGGCTCACGACAATTCCCTCCGGCGGGACAAAAACGGGAGGTTTTAAGAACTCCGCTGGCTCCGATATCACCCCCGACTTGGACATGCGCTGTCGGTACACATGGTGTGGGACACGCGTTGACGTTAATTGCAATATTTCCATCGTTCATGGATTTCATGTTAGCGAGATTCGGGATAATACTCCAAAGGCCGGTTTCACTTTTGTTGTTTGTTACAGAATAATCGTCAAAATGCCCCGTGCCTTGACCAAGATTGACTATGTTGACACCTGCGATCGCATCATAATTGTTGCGGAATGTTCCATCTCCATTACAGTTTTCAAAATCGGTTCCGGTTGTCGCATCTCCACAGGCAGCATAACGCCCACCTGAGAAGCTATAGGCTCCATTTCCGTCTTCACCATGACTTCCAACAAAGTAATGTGAGCGATCAAATGCTAACGCCACATCGCCGTATATCGAAGCGTTAGCATCATCCAAAACTTCAATGCTGCCATGGCCTTCATCGTAGGTGGTAGAGACTGTTTCCGCTGTGGCGGCGGTTAATTCTTCTGTTACGGCATAAATCAATTTCCGGCCGTACCCATCCATGGCGGATCGATAAGGAATACCGAGTGCGGCATAGGGAATGGTTCCGATGAGCACGTTGCGGGTTGTCCCTGCGGGATAGGCACCGGCTGTGGAGCAGACAGTTGCATCGGCCCCTGCGCAGGCTGGCCATCCTGCTGCGGGGATGGTCGCCGATTGCCCTGCTACGGCTGTTCCTATAGCCGAATTCGGGTTTTCGGGGATAGGATAGTGACCATATTTGCTGACATATTTGATCAAAGCCGAGTTTGTAATATTGAGGACCGATTTTGTGTCCGACATTTTCCGGCTTTGTATGTAGGTATTCCACATCTGGATCAAGGGAAGGGTTAGCAGCGAAATAACGATCAACGCAATGCAGACCTCGATCAACGAAAAGCCCTTCTCAGATCCGGATTTGAAAGATACGGTTTCCATCGACGCAACACTCCACCCCTCATTATAGCAGGTAAAATTAAAATTTGGATAAGGGCGCAGCGGTATTTAGAAATTATCCCTAGTTTTTGCGCGCAAGGGCAAACGAGGCGAGATTTTCGAGAGTTGTCTTCAACGGGCTGTCGGGCACCGGGGCCAGAGCGGCCACCGCTTTTTTCACATAGGATACAGCCAGATCATAAGTCTGTGTGTCGGCCTGATGCGCTTTTATCAGGGTTTTGGCGGTCGCCAGATCATCGTCTGTGACCTGATGATCTTCGAAGGTGCGTTTCCAGAAGGCTTTTTCGTCGTCGTTGGCCTGTTGATAGGCAAAGATAATCGGGGAGGTCATTTTTCCCTCGCGGAAATCATCGCCCACAGTTTTGCCTAATTCCGCTTCATCGGCTTGATAATCCAGCAAATCATCGGCGATCTGAAAGACCATCCCCAAATAATGCCCGTAATCACGCAAAGCCTGTTGCATCGCCAGAGGTTGTCCGGCAATCACGGGGCCGATTTCGCAGGCAGCCGCAAACAAAACCGCAGTTTTCGCGGCAATGACCTGTAAATATTGATCCAAGGTTGTGTCCAGTTTGCTTTGGATCGACAATTGCAGCACTTCGCCTTCGGTAATGACCGCCGAGGCGTGAGAGAGAATGCGCAAGACATCCAAAGATCCATCGGCTACCATCAATTCAAAGGCGCGGGAAAACAGAAAATCTCCGACCAGAACGCTGGATTGATTGCCGAATACTGTATTGGCCGAAGGTTTTCCACGGCGTTGATCGCTTTCGTCCACGACATCGTCGTGGAGGAGGGTGGCGGTATGGATAAACTCCACCGCTGCGGCCAGACCAAAGGGGCGCGCGGTGTGGGAATCGAATAAACGGGTGGCCGCCAGAGTCATTAATGGACGAATGCGTTTCCCGCCCGAGGCAATCAGATAGCCGGCCAATTGAGGAATAAGCGGTACGCTGGATTGCATATTGTCCAAAATCAGCGCATTGACTTGCGCCATATCGGGTTTCATCGCACGGGACAGGTCTTCCAGTGCCGTAGAAGACTGCGGAGCACATGAAGACAGGGAAGGGGAAGCCATAAGAGTCATAAACGCCTTATACTCCAAGAAGGATAGGATTGCCAAGATGCCCTTTGCCCCTTACAAGTGTTTTTATGAGTTTCGAGATGCCTTTTGCCATCCGTTCGGCCCTCGAAGGGCGGATTACGGAGAAAATATCCATCCCCGCGCTGGTCGCTGCGGCGGAGTCCGTGTCACGCCGTTATCGCCGTGAGGAGGCTCGTAATGATTCTCAGGGTTTCCAGATCCGGAGTCAGGAAGAAGCCTTGTCTTATACCGTGGCGCGTATGCCCGCGACCTATGCGGCTGTGGCCCGTGTGCTGGCCGAATTGCGCCGTGTTTTACCCGATTTTGCCCCATGCAGCGTGCTGGATATGGGGGCAGGACCTGCGACGGCAACGTTGGCGTCCTCGCAGGTTTATGATCTCTCGTCCTGCTGTTTGGTGGAACCGAATGCCTTTTTGCGGGCTGTCGGGCAAGAGGTTACCACAGAGTTTTTTCCCCCAACCACCACAACGGCATGGATGGCGGCACAAGGCGATTTGACATCATGGAAAACGGCCACACCCTATGATCTGGTGTTGGCGTCCTATGTCTTGAACGAAATTCCCGATGCGGCCTTGAAAGGATATGTGGACTCTCTGTGGGCCGCGTGTTCCGGTGTGATGGTCATCTGGGAGCCAGGAACCCCGCAAGGAGCGGGAATTATCGGTCGTATTCGTGCAGCCGCCACGACGTGGAAGAACACGCATATCCTCGCCCCGTGCCCGCATGCGGAGGCCTGCCCATTACAGAGCACTGATCCCGCATGGTGCCATTTTTCCGTGCGGACCAGCCGGACAAAACTCCATAAAACCTTAAAAGGCGGAGATGCCGGATTTGAAGATGAAAAGTTTTCTTATCTTATCCTGTCCCGATATCCGGCGGCGGTGCGGCCTGCCTATCGCCTGATCGGACATCCTTCGGGCACAAAATTGCGGGAGTTACAGGTGTGTGGCCCGAATGGGGCCGAAACGTTGCAGGTATCGAAATCACATCCGCTGCACAAACGATCGAAAAAGCTGGAATGGGGGGATGGATTCGATGTCTGATCCGATAAATATCTCAATGAATACCGAAGAAATAACGGTTCTGGATTCCCGTGTGCGGTTGTTGCAATTGGCCGATGGAGGGTTTCGAACATCGTTGGACAGTGTCATGCTGGCCGCGGCTGTTCCGGCCAAGGCGGGGGATCACGTTCTGGATATGGGCTGTGGAGTCGGCGGGGCCAGTTTCTGTCTGTTATATCGTGTTCCGGCAATGACCTTGACGGGCGTGGAGTGGGAATCGGCCTATCATGCTTTGGCGGACCGCAATTGTGATTTAAATAATTGCAGCGGGCGCGCCCGGTTTGTGTGTACCGATATACGGGCGTTCCGTGTCGGGGAAAAACCCTGTTATGATCATGTCATGGTCAATCCGCCCTATCGGGAAGCGGGGCACCATACGCCGTCCCCCGACAGGATCAAGGCGCAAGCCTTGGGGCATCAGGAGGATGATTTGGCGTTGGAAGACTGGATACTCGCGGCGCATCGACTGCTCAAATCGGGTGGATCCTTGACGATGATTTATCCCACAACGGGGACAGACCGGATCATTCGGGCGTTGGGACGAAAGTTTGGTGCGATCGAGATTTTTCCCTTATGGCCGCGTGTCGGTGTAAATTCGAAACGTGTGATTATCCGCGCGCGCAAAGACCGGCAAACCCCGTGCGCAATTCATGCGGGATTGGTTTTGCACGCCCCCGAAGGTGGCTATACGCCCGAAGCTGATGCGGTATTAAAAGCGGCTGCACGATTGTTATAATCAATTTTGAAAAGAATACCTGTTTTGCCTTGGAGTTTATAAAAGCACAAGGGGTTCGAGGGTTTTTAGGGGGGATAAGAAAGGTTTTTAGAGGTGACCTTATGCATAAAATGTGTTAAATGAGATTTTCTTATTTTTTTATGTGGAGATTTTTTATGTTATTCTTGGATGCGGCTAAGTCCGGATTGGTTCGCTATTTTGTTTTTAAAGGGCGTGCATCGCGTTCTGAATATTGGTGGTTTGTTCTATTTTATTTTATTATTTCGATAGCCGCCATGGGGGTAGATGTTCTTTTAGGAGAGCAAATTTTGACATTGCTTGTTTCTTTGGTATTTGTCATCCCTGGTATTTCAATAGCTACACGTCGCTTGCATGATATTAATAAAAGCGGGTGGTTTCAGCTCCTTTACCTTATTCCGATTATTGGAGCTATTGTGATGGTTTATTTTTTGGCCAAGAAGGGGGACGCGGGAGAAAACAGGTTTGGATTTTCTGAAAATGTTAACGTGATAGATATTAAGGCTTCTTGAGAGCTATCTAGGGCGTGCCATCCATTATAATCTTTTGGACTGCGAACCGCACTTTTTTATGCCCCTTGGGCTTCGGTTTCTCAAATACGTCTCTGTATTTTGCGATACGTTTCTCGAAAAGCACGGTTCTCGTCACAACATCTGTCAGTTGATGACACGCCCCAAGACCTTTTGAAGACTTTTTGGCGCATGTTTGCTGTCTTCGTCATACTCTTCCATCATAGTCTTCCCGCCTAATACACAAAAATTTCCATGGTCTCTCCCCCAGCGCGAATACCTGCAATATAGATTTGAGTTTGCAGATGAAGAATAAAGTGGGTGAATACAAGTGCCTTCTTAAAAAAATTAATCACTTACATATACAGAAAGTGGAAAAAGAAACATTGTGACTGAATATGGAGGTTTGCTTGTGGGCATAAAGTGGTTAACATATATGTAGATATGTGCTTTAATGCGAGCGAACAAAATAATAATGCAATTTAGCTGGGTCAGGTTATTTCATGTTAAAAAGTTTGCACATTAAAAACTTTAAGGGTTGGGCTGATACTGGCGAAATACAACTTGCGCCTATAACCCTTTTCTTTGGGACGAACAGTTCTGGGAAGTCTAGCATTGGCCAATTTCTAATGATGCTAAAGCAAACAGCAATTTCCCAAGACCGAAGAACGGTATTTTTTCCAGGAAACGAGCAATCTGCAGTAGAACTTGGTTCTTATCAGGAAATGGTATTCCAAAGAAATACTAAAAATAAAATCTCATTTTCTTATGAATGGAATTTTGCTCCGCATCTTGAAATTAAAGAGCAAAAAAGAAGTAAGAAATCTCATGAAATTTCTAAAATGTCATTCTCTGCTGTTGTTGGCACAGATCCGCAAAGCCCGAACCTGCCAGTCGTAGATAATTTTGTCTATAAATTAGAGAATAACCTCTCCATATCGATGAGTAGGAAACAGGCAGAGAAACAAGAATATGAGGTGTCTGCAGAAGGTTACAGCTTAGTTAGAAACCAAGGCCGTGTTTGGCCAATTAAATCACCACATAAATTTTATATGTTTCCTGAGGAGGTAGTTGCATACAACCAAAATGCAGATTTTGTTCAGGACCTTAACTTACAACACGAAAAACTATTCAGATCGATTAGCTATCTTGGCCCCTTAAGAAACAAAGCTAAGCGACTATATCATTGGTCAGGCTTGGAACCAGAGGATGCAGGCTACGGAGGTGAAAACACGGTGCCATGTATTCTGTCAGCTAAATCAAGAAAGATCGCTATAAAAAAGGTTGGGGCACAGAAGGCATCACCTGCGCAGCCATTTGAAGCAATTATTGCACAGAAATTAAAAGATCTTGGTTTAATTGATGATTTTTCAGTTAAGCCTATTTCAGCGGGGCGCCAAGAATATGATGTCAAGGTCAGCTCCAGGGGAAGTAAGGACTTTGTCAATCTTCCTGATGTTGGATTTGGTGTAGCACAGGTCCTTCCGGTTCTGGTTCAATGCTTTTATGCACCTGAGAACTCTATAATTATAATGGAACAGCCAGAAATTCACCTGCACCCTAACGCACAGTCAGCGCTTGCTGATGTCTTTATTGATGTTATTAATTCTAAGGAAAACGGACACTACAGAAATATTCAGCTTATAATCGAAACACATTCTGAGCATTTTCTAAGAAGGCTTCAACGAAGAATTGCAGAAGGCGGAATTACTGAGGATTCAGTATCGGCATATTTTGCGAATTCTGATACCTACCCTACGAAATTGGACCCACTGAGAATTGACATTTTTGGAAATATAACCAACTGGCCAAAGAATTTCTTTGGAGATGAAATGGGTGATATTACCAGTCAAGCGCAAGCGGCGCTGAAAAAGCGGAAAGCGATGATAAAGGACAACTCATAGTCATGAATACTTGTGTAGTGGATACGAACGTCCCTAAAATTGCTAATTTATTAACTGGTGTTGATGAAATCGCTGATTGTAGACTTGCAATGGTATCAGCTTGCGTAGACAAAATCCAAGAAATTACAAGTTTCAAGCGTAAATTAGTAATTGATGATGGGATGGAAATTTTCAATGAATACAGAGGACAGCTTTGTATGTCTGGCCAGCCTGGGGTCGGGGATGCTTTTATGAAGTGGGTACACGATTACGCTTGGGGTGATGCGGTGGATCGGGTGCCCATCACAAAGGTAAATGATACATACGCAGAGTTCCCAGTTGCAGAAGCCCTTTCAGGCTTTGACAAAAGTGATCGTAAATTCGTCGCGACAGCAGTAGCGCATCCCGGCAAACCCACAATAGTTGTTTCAGAAGACAGAGGCTGGCATAGACATAGGGTCGCATTAGAGAGTGAGGGCATAACTATCGAGTTTCTCTAACTTCTCACAACAAGTAATAGCCTTTTTCTGAAACTTGAAATTCGCCTTCCCGTAACCCCGGCGTAACCCCAGGCGGGTCTACAAAAAACGGAAATCTTCTGAAAGCCTGACCAATGATATAGTCGCTTAGCTTTGTTTCTTAAGGGGCCAAGATAG
>CAZMZK010000032.1:0-13641 GCA_964570705.1 uncultured Micavibrio sp. | reverse complement strand
GTGCACCATAACAGGCAAACTCGATGCCTGAGCAACAGAGTTTTCGGGGGGGGGGGGGCGGAATTGGACATGTTCTATCCTCCTTCTATAGGAATAAAATACCCCGCTTGGTTAGCAGACTTGCTCCAAAACCACAAGAGACCGCCTTCAATAATCTCTGTTCCCCCAAGAAATCCCCCTGACCTCTCTTGCCATGGTTTAGAAAAACCTTATTATGAAGATACAAAAAAGGAAACTGCCGTGTCGATCGAACTTCTCATTTATATGATTATTGCTGCCGTGATGGTGTTCTGGCTCCGGAATACTTTGGGAACCCGCAACGGGAGCGAGCAGGATCGATCGGACATCATTGACCAATTGCGGGAACGGCAACGGCAGCAGATGGAGACCGCGGCCTCATCCGACCGTATTCTTGATATTCCACAATCCCGACCGGACACACAGAGTCCCCGCCTTCCCCTCGATACAGTGAAAGTCGAAGGAGGTGAGGAGACAACTCAAGAATTGATCGCTCTTGGGCGGGATATGCCGTCCTTTGATCCTGAAGCTTTTGTGGCGGCTGCCAAAGAAGCGTTCCCGATGATTGTCGAAGCCTTTGCCAAAGGCGATTTGAAAACATTGAAAATGCTGCTCTCGGACGGGGTTTACACGTCTTTCGAACAAGCGATCGATGATAGAACGTCCCGTGGCGAACGCCTGTCTACCGATGTGCTGGCCGTACGGGATTGCGTGATTATGGGCGTCAAGCGTCTTGAACAACTGGTTTTTATCAAAGTCCGCTTTATTGCCGAGGAGACGATTTGCACCCGTGACAAAGAAGGCCAGATCCTGTCCGGAAATCCCAACAAATCCGTAACAATGAACGATGTATGGACGTTCGGAAAATCCATCAAATCCAAAGATCCGGTTTGGTATCTCTATGAAACATCGGATGATGTGGCCGATGACGTTCCAACCCCGCTTCCAGATACGCGCCACATATAATTAATCCGTCCATTTTCTTTCTAGGGCGTGTCATCAATTGACAGATTTTGTGACGAGAACCGCGCTTTTCGAGAACCGTATCGCAGAATACACAGACGTATTTGAGAAACGGAAGCGCAGAAATGTGCGGTTCGCAGTCCAAAAGATTAGAATTGATGACACGCCCTAGGGCGTGTCATCAATTTTATTACCCATCCTCCAGAACCAGGAGGGCGGTGGCTCCGAGGAGCGAGAAAATCAGGGCGGGGCTCCATGCGGCCAGAAACACCGGCAGTTGATGCGAGCTTCCCAGAACCTGTAAGAAATTCGACATCAGAAACACTACAAATCCGGACAAAACACCGGCGAGGACAAACAAAATCGTTTGTCCCTGCCGTTGTTGGCGGAGCGCCACACACGCGGCCAGTAAAATCATCGCCGCATATAAAAACGGCTGCGACAGCAGAGATTGAAAGCGGATATGCACACGGGTGGAGTCAAATCCCGTCGCTTCAAGCGTCCGGATAAAGGACGGCAACTTCCAAAACCCCATCGCCCGTGGATTGGAAAAACTTTCCTCGATATCTTGCGACGTTAAGGTGGTGGGAAGAGAGATCGTTGCTTCTTTGCGCGATAAACGGGACGTCGCCACATTAACCACCGCATTTTGTAGCACCCAGCGACCGGATTCCAAGCGGGCTGCGGGCGCATCCAGACGTTCCTGAAAACTGTTATCTGCCCCAAAGGACAGCACCATCACATCGTGCAGATACCAATCGGGCTCGATCCTCCCGGCATGCACAATCGCATAGCCTTTGTCTGTATCCTGCCGTAACCACATGCCTTCTTTGAATACGGCCACCACACTGGTTTGTTCGCGTTTCAGGTAGGTTTGCTCCAGAGCATTATATTGCCCGAAAAACGTCGCGCTCAACGGATTGATAATGGTGATCATTACCCCTCCAATCACCATGGCCGTCAGGATAATCGGGGACAGGAATTGCCAGACCGAAATGCCGGAACTTCGCAAAATGACCAACTCCGAGCGTTTGGATAATTGCCAAAACGTATACAGGGCCGAAAACAGAATGGAAAACGGTGCAATGGTCGCCGCCATATCCGGTATTTTCAAGAGCCCCATGCCCAACAAAGTAGATAATGGAACTCCGTCCTGCTTGCCCGCCCGCCGCAGCAATTCAATCATATCAAACAGAAACACAACCCCCAGCAAAATAGCCAGCAACCCCAAAAAATTCAGGAGATACATGCGTGTCAGATAGCGGGATAGTGTGGTGTTCAGAAAATGGATCATGATGTCCCGCCTTTTTCCCACCGCAACAGATTTTCCTGGAAGAATACAAAGACTGCAGCAATATAGGGAAGAAGAACGGTCGCCAGCATGATCGGAAACCCAACAGAGGATTGTTTGGACAGGTTATATCCGGTCAGGAACAAGACCTCCAACACGACCACGGCAGCAATGGCCCCTATAATACGTTTGCCCTGCCCTCTGCGATCCAGACTCCCGATCAACAAGACCGATAACCCCACCAAAGCAAACCCAGGCACCAAAAACGGGACCAGAAAGCGTTTTTGCAATTCTACCCGAAACTCGCGCCGATCCTGACGATCCGTGGATTTATCGGCAATGGCCGCCATTAACTCCCCGTTGCTGCGTTCATCGGGTTCGGGATTCCGGGTTTCCGTTGTTTTATCATCCTTGGGCAAGTCAATGGTGTATTGGTCAAAATCCAGACGCCGCATTGCGCCTGTTTTCGGGTCAATTTCTTGTCGTGAACCATCATACACCATGACTTGTTGCCCTTGCGGTGTGGAGACCAGCACACCACGTTTTGCAACCACCGTCGAGGGCGGCTTGTTTCCGGGTGCGGACGAGGGATCGGTTGCTTTAGCAGGCCGGGAATCATGAATAATCAATCCATGCAAATTTCCCTGTGCATCCCGATCGCGAATATAGACCATGACATTTGGCCCGGCTTCGTTGAAAATCCCTTCACGAAAGATCAGCGATGTCATTTGTGTCTGGATCGATTGTCGCAGCGAAACAGCTTCGGCACGGGATACGGGCGAGAGCCATCCCATAATTCCAAAGAGGGACACCCCCAGAAAGATAGCCAATCCCACAGCCGGACGGGCGAGACGAAACGGCGAGAACCCCAGCGCCCGCAACACAATCAATTCACTGTCCGTCGTTAGGCGGTTATAGACAAAGAGAACCGAGGCCACCATACCGATCGGCAAAATAATTTCAAAAAACCCCGGCAGATACAGCAAGGTTTGTAACCAGATAAAAAACCCCGATGCTCCGGCATTCATCACCAGATCCAGAAACCGCAAGGATTGGGTCAAAAAAATCAGCGCAGCCAGAACCAGCGTCACAAAGACAGTGGCGATCAAGGTCTGGCGGAAGATATAGCGGTCAACAATGCGCATCGGTTTATCATCTTTATGAAATGACAGCGGACATATTGAAGTTCTGTCCTTTCCGGTGTAGCTTTATCAGAAGAATGATCCAACGACAACCAACTCCCTTTCGCAACGAGATATTATCATGCCCATTTTGACCCCTGCCATCAGTTTTTCCACAAAAGTGACCGGAACCCCCGATACCGCCATTCTGTTTGTCGCGAATGATGGCAAGCTCGCCAAAGCAGGCAAAGATCTGGATAAAGCCTTGGGCGGCCTGTTATCCCACCAATGCGACACTCACCCAAAATTTAAAGGGGAGGCCGGACAAACCCTGGTTGTGGCTCTGCCCCCGAAAGCCGATTACCTCCGTGTTATTTTGCTTGGCTTAGGTAAAGAGGGGGGCAAAGAGGCGAAGACAACCGCCGAAGAGCTGGAAACGGCCGGCGGAAAACTGGCGGGGGCACTGGCGGCTCAAGGTGCGGTCAAAGCTGTCGTCCTGAATGCAGACGATGTGGCCCCTGCATCTGTGGCGTCGGTTTTATTTGGTCTGCGCCTCGGCTCCTACAGCTTTGATACCTATAAAACCGTTCAGAAAAACAAAGACGATCCTGTCTTGAAATCGGTGGCCATCATCAGCACCGCTGCCAAAACTCTGGCCAAAGACTCTGCCTCCTATGACGATCTGGCACAGGCGATTGCCTTAACCCGTGATCTGGTCAATGCGCCGCCCAATAAACTCTATCCGCAAAGCTTTGCCGACCAGATCAAATCCACTCTTGTTCCTTTGGGAGTCAAGGTTCAGGTGTTTGATGATAAAGCCCTGACCAAAATGGGCATGGGATGCTTGTTAGCCGTAGGGCAGGCGTCAGAACATTTGCCCCGTCTGGTGATTATGAGCTGGCCCGGCAGTGGTAAAACGACGGGAAAATCTACAGGAAAATCGAGAAAACAAAAACCTCTGGCCTTTGTGGGCAAAGGGATTACGTTTGATGCGGGGGGCCTCAACGTCAAGCCATATGAAGGCATGATGGACATGAAAATGGATATGGGCGGAGCCGCCACGGTGGTGGGTCTGATGTCCATGTTGGCGAAGCGCAACTGCAAGGTTCCGGTTGTCGCAGCGGTCGCTCTGGCCGAGAATGCGATTTCCGATGAAGCCACACGCCCCAGCGATATCGTGACGTCCTATAGCGGGAAAACGGTTGAAATCCTGAATACCGATGCCGAAGGTCGTTTGGTTCTGGCGGATGCCTTGACCTATATCCAGAAAACCTTTGATCCGGAACTTGTGGTCGATCTGGCCACCCTGACCGGAGCGATTATGATTGCCTTGGGCGTCAATTATTGCGGCGCTTTTGTGAATGACGATACTTTGTGGGGGCAGTTGGAAACAGCCAGCAAATCCACGGGCGAGAAACTCTGGCGGATGCCGTTGGATCCTGCGTTCCGCAAAGAAATGGACTCGTCCTTTGCCGATATTAAAAATATCGGGGCGGGGCGTTATGGAGGATCGTGCACCGCCGCCGCCTTTTTAGGCGAATTTATCGATGCAGGCCGGTCTTGGGCGCATCTGGACATTGCCGGTGTCGCCATGAGCAAATCCACGCCAACTTGTCCAGTTCCGTTTGCCAGTGGCTATGGCGTCAAACTTTTGAACGCGTTTGTCGAAAAATTCCACGGATAGAGCAAAACATAAATAAAATCTTAGGGTGTATTGTCACTTATAACCTTTTGGACTGCGAATGATGGCAGGCCCTACAGGGTCCCATCAATCAACAGCCGCGTTCTGGACTGCGCCGTTTGGGCTTCCCCCATCAATTGATCCGCAGATCCTAGAACCTTGTTGGAATCGCGTTTTGTTTCCTGAATAGTCGCATTAATACCGGCAATCATGTCGCTGGTCGCTTTCAACCCATCCGTCGCATCATTCAAGGTCCGTGTAATTTCATCGGTTGCGGCGGATTGCTGCTCAACCGATGCCATGACATTGGAGTTGGCATTGTTGATCTCGGAAATGGTTTCCTGAATATTCCCAATGGCCGCCACGGCGCGCCCCGACATATTCTGCATTTCCAAGACCTTGGCCGAAATATCACCGGTCGCCTCTGCCGTTTTGACCGCCAAATTCTTGACTTCCGTCGCCACGACAGCAAAACCCTTGCCGGCCTCTCCGGCGCGCGCAGCCTCGATAGTGGCATTCAACGCCAACAAATTCGTACTTTCGGCAATTTTGTTGATCAAATCTGTAATCTCGCTAATCCCGTCGGTGGCGGTATTCAGGCTACGGATCGTGTCACTCATGCTTGTGGCTTCTTTCACAGCCAAAGTTGACACCTCTGTGGAAATGGTCGCTTGGCGGCGGATTTCGCTAATCGAGCTGGCCAGTTCTTCAACGGCGGCCGCCACATTCTCGACGCTTCCAGTAATCAAGGACGCTTTCTGACTACCCAATGCCGTATTTTCAGCCGCATTGGTCATAAGGTCATCCAAATGCGCTGTTGTACCACGCAATCCTTGCGCCGATTGGGAAATGGTCTTGATCGTGGATAAAGCAATACTTTCCAAAGGAGCAACAACGCCCGATTGAATATAACGCATAAGAAGGCGGGCTCCGTAGGTAATCACCAGCAACATCAGCAAACTGACAGCAATGCTCAGATACGAATTGAGGCGGGACGCCTCCAGAGAGGCCGATAATTCTTTTTCGGACTGCTGGGCCAATTTTTCCAGATCCGCTTTTACCGTCTGCCCCGCCGCATCAATTTGATCATCCAGATCCGCAAACACGGTGTCAGGCGCCCGCGTTTCCACAGCTTGCCTCAAATCAATCTGGCTTTTTTGTCTCAGATTTGCCAATTTCTGCTGGAATGTCTCAAACTTTAGGCCGTCATTATTTTGTAGCAATAATTTCTGCACCAAAGGAGCCGCTTTCTGTTCCAAAAAGGACAGGCTATCTTCCAATTCTTTTTGACGCTCTTCCGAAACTTTACCGTCTGCCTTGTCCACAATAATGTCCATGGACGTCAATGACACTTCCAGAATCTTTGTTTCCGCCATATTCATCACGGCCAGATTATCCCGCATTTCGAGACCTTTTCCCATCTGGACCGAGATATAAAACGATAACGTGGTCATCAACCCCAAAGCCAACGCAAGACACAGGACGGCTCCGCGAGAGAGTTGTTTCATGCGAGCCTTGATTGACATATTCGAATGCGCAGAGTTGTTCATTCCATTCTCCTCAGATGTGAACAGTCGATGGATACGTAACGCAGAATGTTAGCCAGGATTGCATAGACAAGAAACGATCCTCCCTATCTATCATAAAACACGAACATAAATAAGATCTAAAAATGCTGTTCCTCGAAAAATGATCCCACCCCCCATCGTGAGACTTGCGAAATGGGCAAAAATCCTGCAAAGATACACGACGCTTCACGAGGATAATATGGATACAGCAGCACTCAAACACGAATTGACCCACCTGGTTACATCAGCATGCGACATGACAACTCTGGAAAATGTCCGTGTCACCGCTTTGGGAAAAAAAGGCCGGATTACCGATTTGATGAAAAATCTGGGCACCATGTCACCGGAAGAGCGCAAAACCGCCGGTGCCGAATTAAACGTTCTGAAAGATGAAATTGCCGCTCTGATTGAAAAACAGGCCTCCCAATTAAAGAAACAAGAGATGGATGCGCGTCTGGCGAATGAGCAACAGGACATTACTCTCTCGGTGCGTCCGGCACGAACCGGATCGATCCACCCGATCAGCCAAACCATGGATGAACTGGTCTCGATTTTTGCCGATATGGGTTTCAGTGTCGCTGAAGGGCCGGATATCGAGGATGATTTCCACAATTTTACCGCGTTAAACTTCCCGTTGGGCCACCCGGCACGGGAAATGCACGATACCTTTTATTTGCCGAATGATGAACGGCAAGACGGCGAAGCTCAAAAGAAATTACTCCGTACGCATACATCGACGGTACAAATCCGCCATATGCTGGCCAACAAACCTCCGTGCAAAATTATCTGCATGGGCCGCGTGTACCGATCGGATTGGGATATGACACACACCCCTGTATTCCACCAGATGGAGGGGTTGGTTATTGATAAAGCCACCCATATGGGACATTTAAAAGGATGTTTGATGGATTTTGTGCGGGCTTATTTTGAAATTGATGATTTGCCCGTGCGCTTCCGTCCTAGTTTTTTCCCATTCACCGAACCCAGCGCCGAAATGGATATTGGCTGTTCCCGCAAAGACGGCGGCCTGAAAATCGGGGCTGGAGATTCGTGGTTGGAAATTCTCGGCTGTGGTATGGTTCACCCGAATGTTTTTAAAAACTGCGGTCTCGATCCCGAAGAGTACCAAGGCTTTGCCTTTGGCATGGGGATTGAACGTATTGCCATGCTGAAATACGGGATTCCTGATCTCCGCAGCTTTTTTGAATCCGATACACGCTGGTTGTCCCATTATGGATCCGACCCGTTAAACCGTCCCAACCGTGCCACAAAATAAGATAAGATAGGTGATAAAATGACCCATGACTGCGATCCCCAAAAACATAACCTCCGCACCCTTGCAAAACCACTGGCTTTAGTGGTTGTCGGCGTTGGTCTCACTTTTGCCTTTCTGACGATGGGGCAAAAAGTTTATGAAGGCCTGACCCATTTCCGCAGCTTTGACCGTTATATCACCGTCAAAGGACTGGCCACCAAAGATGTGGAGGCCGATCTGGCTGTATGGTCTATCCCCTTTCGCGTCACAGGCGAGACCTTGGCTGATGCTCAAGAAAGCCTTGCCAACAGTGAAAAGCACGTCAAAGACTTTCTGGTTGCCAATGGCATGACCGCCGAGCAAATCCGTTTGCAAAATATCAACGTGGTCGATAAAAAAGCCCAGACTTATAACAATAGCGGGGATAGTGGTACGTTGCGTTTTGTTCTCTCTGAAACCTTGATCGCCCGCACCAATGACATTGCAGCCATGGTCAAAGCATCCCAGAATGTCTCGGAACTGGTCAAAGCTGGCGTTACATTGGGAGAGGGGAGCGGTGGAAATACCGATGTTCCACAATATCTGTTTACAAAACTGAACAGCGTGAAACCGGAATTGATTGCCGAGGCGACCAAAAACGCCCGTGCCAGCGCCGAACAATTTGCAAAAGACTCAGGGCAGGAGGTCGGACAAATCCGCACCGCCAATCAGGGAACCATCCAGATTGATGCCCGCGACCCCGGGGTCAGCGAAACCGAAAGCCCGCAAAAAACCGTACGGGTTGTCACCACCATTGATTATTTGCTTGGAAAGTAACACGCTATGAAATTCTCTCTCTCTTGGTTGAAAGATTGTCTGGATACAGACGCCTCTTTGGATGTCATTCTTGAAAAACTAACCGATATTGGTCTGGAGGTCGAAGGTGTGGAGGATCGTTCCGCGCTTTATGCTCCGTTCAAGGTGGTGGAAGTTCTGGAAGCCGTCCCCCATCCCAACGCCGATCGTTTGCGGGTGTGTCAGGTAAAAACCGAGAGTGGTGTCATTCAGGTCGTATGCGGTGCGCCGAATGCCCGCGCCGGAATGAAAGCCATTCTGGCCCCCGAAGGAAGTTATGTTCCGGGGTTGGATATGACCATGAAAAAAACCAAAATCCGCGATGTTGAATCCAACGGGATGATGGCCTCGGAAAAAGAGATGAATCTGGGCGATAACCAGAACGGCATTATCGATCTGCCGGTCGATACCCCCGTGGGAACGGCCTTGGCCGACATTTACGGACTGAACGATCCGGTCATCGAAATCAACGTTACTCCGAATCGTCCGGATTGTGCGGGCGTGCGCGGGATTGCGCGGGATCTGGCGGCCGCAGGCCTTGGAACATTGAAAGCTCTGCCGGCAACACCTGTTCCTGCTACGTGTGATACTCCTGTGGCCATTCGCCTCGAAACTCCCGACTGTCCCTTGTTTTTCGGGCGGTTGATCAAGGGGGTCAAAAATGGCCCGTCTCCGGAATGGCTGCAAAACCGCTTGAAAGCCGTCGGATTGCGCCCGATTTCTGCTCTGGTCGATATTACCAATTATTTCTGTATCGGCATGAGCCGCCCTCTGCACGTCTTTGATGCGGACAAATTGAACGGAGATCTGGTCATTCGGGCCGCCAAGGACGGAGAAACCCTTGATGCCTTGAACGACAAATCTTACACCCTTGCCGACGGCATGGTGGTTGTGGCGGATCGAAACGGTGTCTTGGGGTTGGGCGGCATTGTCGGAGGAACCACAACCGGATGCAGCGACACCACCACCAATGTCCTTCTGGAATGCGCATATTTTGATCCTTTACGGATTGCGCGGACGGGGCGTGCTCTGGGCGTCAATTCCGATGCCCGTTACCGCTTTGAACGCGGCATAGACCCGAGCTTTACACGTGATGCCGTCGAATTGGCCACCCGCATGATTCTGGATTTATGTGGTGGGGAAGCCGGCAATGTTGTGCAAGCGGGCGATGTCCCTGTCTGCACCAAAACCATCACCTATCATCCCGATCATTTCACCAGATTGATGGGGGATGCTGTGGCTCCGGATGCACAAAAACGCATTCTGGAATCGTTGGGATTTACGGTGGATTCCGCGTGGAATGTGACCACACCGCCGTGGCGCCCCGATGTCTTCGGGCAAGCCGATCTGGTCGAAGAAGTGGCCCGCATTCGTGGTTATGCCGCCATTCCCCCTGTGTCGGTGACCAAGGACGGCGCCGTCGCCAAATCGGCGGAAACATCCCGCGGCCAAAAAATGCGCAAAGCACGCAACGCTTTGGCGGCCAATGGCTTGCAAGAATGTGTGACATGGTCGTTTATGGCCGAGGATGTGGCGCATGCGTTTGGTGCCAATGACAAAGGCCAAGCTGCGCGTATGAAATTGCTCAACCCGATCAGCAGTGAATTGGTGCAAATGCGCCCATCCATTCTGCCCAATTTGGTCGAAGCAGCCCAACGCAATGCCGACCGCGGATTTTCAAATGCGGCCTTGTTCGAAGTCGGCCCGATCTTCCGCGGAGTTGGCCCCGACGAACAACCTGTTGTCGCGACGGGAATCCGGTATAACGCCATGGGAGACAAGCATTGGACAGGTCAGACCGCGTCCCGTGCCGTGGATCTGTATGATGCCAAAGCCGATGCCCTGCGCGCGATCGAAGCATCGGGCGGGCCTGCCGCCAATTTGCAAGTCTCCCGCGATGCGCCAGGCTATTACCATCCCGGACGCTCCGGAGCCTTGCGCCTGGGGGCCAATGTGATTGCGTATTTCGGCGAAATTCATCCGGCGTTGCTGGATCACATGAAAATTTCGGCACCGGTTGTCGGCTTTGAAGTCTTCCTGGAAAATATTCCGGATGCCAAGAAAAAAGGCACGGCCTTGCCATTGGTCGAGCTATCTCCCTTCCAGCCGATTTCGCGTGATTTTGCGTTTCTGGCCGATGCAAGCGTGGAGGCCGATGCTTTTGTCAAAGCCATCAAATCCGTCGATAAAACGCTGATCTCTGCGGTGGATATTTTCGACATTTACGCTGGAAAAGGCATTGAGCCCGGCAAGAAATCCGTGGCGGTTGCCGTGACATTGCAGCCGAAAAAAGCCACCTTGACCGATGCCGATATTGAAGGTCTCGCCAAGAAAATTATCGCGACGGTCACCGAGAAGACAGGGGCCACATTACGCGCATAAAAAAATATGCGCCCTATAAAAATCATAAAGGCGACACCTTCACGGGGTCGCCTTTTTTATCTCTTCACGGATGACCTCATTTACGACAGAGGAGGCGACGGAGGGGACTCTTTCTGAGACGAATCATTCCCCCCTTCGGAATCAGCCATGTCTGTCGACTGTTCGGCCGCTTCGGCCAAGGTTTCCGCGTAAATATTGCGGGACTTTTGGGCGTTTACAACGCCTTTACGGCTCACCCATGCCCATACCCCCAGACAGAAGGCCGCCAACATCAGCACAATGGCCCATGTGTTGGTCATCGACCCGATATCAAACTGGCGGTCTTCCACCTCATCCTGAATACATTCGGACAATTCACGCCCGTTCAGGTCAATATAGGCATTTTCTGGATCCAGACGCACACTCACCCGATTTCCGGTCAATGGCCCGTCAAAGCTCAAGGCTTCGGTGGTTTGCAACCATGTCCCGATCTGGGCTTGCTTACACCCTTCCAGCAAATCGCGCTCCAAAGATTGATCGGCGCAATCGGCATAATATTTCGCATAGTTGCTGACCGGTTGGTCATAGCGGTTTTTCAGGCTATCCAGTCGCCCGATTTGATATTGTCCCGTCAGCCACGTTCCAATAGACGCCACCAAAGCAGCACAGGCGCACAACGCCCATAGCTTCCACCGACCGGCAAGGCCAGTCTGTTCCTGCATCAAAAAGGAAAAACGACGTAATATCATACTCTGATGCTTAGCACGGCTTGCGCAAGAAATGTAGATTTTTTTGAAACTTATCTTGCACTTTTTGAACGGACGATTTATTGAGGGGGCTATGACACACACCGCACATATTATTGATGGAAAATTCCTCGCCGCATCCCTGATGGACACTCTTGCCGCAGAGGTAGCGTCCCTTTCTTCTCCGCCCGCTCTGGCTGTGATTCTCGTGGGGGATGACCCCGCCAGCCATGTATATGTTGGCAACAAGATCAAGGCTTGCGCCAAAACGGGTATCCGCTCGGTGGAACATCGTCTGCCCGCAACGGCCACCGAAGCCGAGATCGCCGATCTGATCACGTCCCTGAATGCCGATACGGACGTCCATGGTATTTTGCTGCAACTTCCTTTGCCAAAGGGTTTGAACTCTGATCATTTGGTGCAGTTGATTGCCCCTGAAAAAGACGTGGACGGATTGACCATTGCCAATGTCGGAAAATTGGTCGCCGGACTGGATGGCATGGTGCCCTGCACCCCCCAAGGATCCTTACTCCTGATTCAGTCTGTCATACCGGATCTGACAGGAAAGCATGCGGTGGTGATTGGCCGTTCTTTGCTGTTCGGGAAACCAATGGCGCAATTGTTATTGGCGCAAAATTGTACGGTTACCATGGCCCATTCGAAAACGGCCCGTCTCCCCGATGTCTGTAAAACTGCGGATATTCTGGTGGCAGCCGTGGGGCGCCCCAGAATGGTGCAGGCCGATTGGATCAAACCTGGCGCCATCGTTATTGATGTCGGGATTAATCGCCTGGATGACGGCAAATTGTGCGGCGATGTTGATTTTGCTGCAGCCGCAACCGTTGCCGAAGCGATAACCCCCGTCCCCGGTGGCGTTGGCCCGATGACCATAGCGTGCTTGATGGCCAATACCTTAAAAGCGTATAAATCTT
Source organism: uncultured Micavibrio sp. (assembly GCA_964570705.1). Lineage (GTDB taxonomy): Bacteria > Pseudomonadota > Alphaproteobacteria > Micavibrionales > Micavibrionaceae > UBA1573. Next base: position 871 of record CAZMZK010000032.1, on the reverse strand, counting down.
TTCATAAAGCTTGACAGTCCTCGTTTCTTTTGTTTTCCTAATGCTATGTCATATTAAAAAAGCGTAACAAAAAATAAAACGCCCCACTTCTTGGAAAAGGTGCAGGGCGTTTTGAATAGTTTAGGCTGTTTTTAGCTACTTCAAACCGTAGGCGATTGGATCACCCTGATTTGTTGGTTGGCGTAAGCTTGGAAGACAAGAGGAGATTTTACAAATTTCGTCAGGGGTGAGGACCGTTGTAGGTATGAGAGCCCAATTCCGTAAAAAACACTCGACTGCATTAAGATAGTTATATGTGTTTTGCCATTTGTTAGGCCATTCTTTTATTACTAGCGCATCCAAAAGCCAAGCATGGACTTGCTCTCTTAATGTTTTAACTGAGGCAAGTTCTTCGGCTGAGCAGAGCATTTCTGGCGTAACAATATCTGGATGTTCTTGGTGACATGCGGCGAAGCATTCTATCATCTCGTTGCCTGAACACTCCAGCATAGTCAGCATGGCACTACGTCGTATTTCCTGACAAATATCAGGATCTTTCAAATTTGCGTTTTCTATGTTTCTGAGTAAAGCCAAATACTCGGCATTCGCCTTTGCCTCTTCCTGTCCATATTTTGCCTTCTGTACCCATAACCCGCGTTCTTCCTCTAGCTTTTCGAAAAGAGCGGCAGGTCTATCCCCGACAGCATCAAGAAAGGTGAGTGCTTTTTCATAGGCACGAGGAGAAATATGACAAGGCTCTGTAGGCCCCCAAAAATTCCATTTCGGGTATTTTTCTGGGGGAGGGGGAGGATTGAAGATGAATCTATCGAGGTCGACTGGGCAATAAATGCCAAGATTTGAGAGGTTGGCACGTAGTAATTTCTCTTCCCCT
>CAZMZK010000031.1:0-13684 GCA_964570705.1 uncultured Micavibrio sp. | reverse complement strand
GACATTCTGGCACCCGACATACCAGAGACTGCAGCCTCTGCCGCACAGGTTGCGGTTGCGAACAATCCCAAATATTTGATGGATCTTTTGAAAATGGATCTTGCCAAAGATGACCGGAACAAGGGGTATGCGTCTTTGGCTCCGAAAGTATATGCCCAGTTTAATGGAAATTACTCCTATGATGCGGGCGGTGCAAAGAATGCCAATCCGGTGGATGGCGTGTATGAAACACAACGGACAGATTCGGCCATGATTGTCGCTCAATGGCAATTGAATGGCCTGACTCCGGCCTCTACGGTGTTGTCGTCCATGGCCAAAGAAAAGCAATCGTATTTCCAATCTCTCGACACGCGTCAAAAAGTCGAACAGGCACTGTCCGCAAATTATACGGCAGTCGAGTCCACCCGTCAGCGACTTGAGGTTTTGCAAAAAACGGTGGAAGCCAATGAACGTGTTGTCACAGGATTTGAAGAACAATACCGCAATGGGACGCGGCCTTTGTTTGATCTTCTGGATGCTTATGAACAACTGTACAACTCGCGGTTAAATCTGGCGCGCGTTATTTTTGCCCATGCGCAGGCATCTTATCAGGTGCGGCAGCAAATGGGAGATATCGTGACGGCTCTTGTGAGAGAGAGGAAATAAAAGCTATGGAGCGCAGTGGCGGAGATGCCAATTATTGGCCAGGTTTTGTGGACGCGTTGAGTAACGTCGTTCTGACACTGGTGTTTGTTCTGGTGATTTTTGTCTTTGCGTTGGTGATGGCCTCAAACAAGGTTGAAGAAAAGCTGAAACAAATGGCAACTGTTCAGAAAGATGAATCTGCCGAGGTAAAGAAACTGAGTGATGCCCAGCAGCAGATCGCGATTTTACAACAAAAGCTGGAGACACTCCAGGCAAAGCCTCAGCCTGCCGAGGCAAAAGATGTATCCAGTGACATTCACGAAAACAAAGATATTACCGTTCAGAAAAACGTAGCGGAGCAACAGAACAATACGACGAGCACAATCGAAAAAAACAAGAACAAAATTTCTCTTATTTTTCCGGAATCAACAAGCGATCTGGACGAAGCTTCGAGCACTGAGTTTTCCAAAGCTCTGAAAGATATTCCGGGAGATGTCCGGACACAGAAGGTGTTGATTCGTTCGATTCAGGGGAATGAACCTTTTACAGCCGCACAGCGATTGGCGTATTACCGAGTGTTATCGGTTCGGAATTATCTGATGCGTGTGCAGGGCGTGGATGCGGCCCATATTTCCTCTGTTATTGTAAAACCGGATGTTGCGGAGGCAGGGCGTGTTGAAATTATTTTCACACACGAATAACGCGGGGCTTGTGCGCACACTCTTTTCGGGAGATGTCGAAAATGCACGTCTCTCCTTGTGGGCGATTATTTTTTTAACGGCTCTTTTGTTGCTCTGGATGTCCTTTGCCTCCGTGGATCAGGTCATCCGGGTAGAAGGAAAAATTATTCCTTCGGGGCGGGGACAACAAATCCAGCATCTGGAAGGAGGTATTATTTCTGCGATCAATGTTCAGGAAGGTGCCGTTGTGCGCAAAGGGGATGTGTTGTTGATTGTGGATAATACGATGGCGGGAGCCAGTCTGGGAGAAACCAAAAACAATCTGGAATCTCAAACGGCCCGGGCGGCAAGGTTGCGGACGGAAGTCAACGGGGATGCCTCCATTACCTTTCCGGAAAATGTTCAAAGTCCCGACATAAAAACCGCCGAAACCGATTTGTTTCAAGCGCGGCAAGAAAAATTGAGCCATGAAATTTCGGTGGCTCAGAGCTTGTTAAACCAGCGTGTGGCCGAAAAACAAGAAGCCCTGTCACGGCGGCAGCAATTGCAAGGGGAAATTGTGACAGCGGCCGAGCGGACAAAAATTGTCAATGCGATGTCTGTTAACGGAGCGGCCTCAAAACTGGAATTGCTGGATGCCAAAGGGCGAGAGCAAGGGTTACAAACCGAGTTATCCGGTGTAATTGCCGCACTTCCGAAAATTGAGGCGGCCATGGCGGAAGCGCGCAACCGGATTGAGGAAACAAAGTCTGCTTTCAAGGCAGAATCTCAGGCAGATTTGGTCAAAACATTGGCAGAAATCGAACGTTTACGTCAAGTGGCAACAGCCGACGATGACCGGATGAGTCGAACCGATGTCCGTGCCCCCGTGGATGGCACGATCAATGCGTTATACGTCAACACGGTGGGCGGGGTCATCAAGCCCGGAGAAGTATTGTTGGAAATTACGCCAATAACCAAAGACATTTTGATCGAAGCCAAAGCTTTGCCAAAAGATCGTGGCTATCTGCATCCTAATCTTGATACCGAAATACGGGTTTCGGCCTATGATCCTGCGGAATTTGGATTGGTCACAGGGCGGGTAACAAAGGTTGGTGCGGATTCATTAAAAGATTCCGAAGGTCGGTCATATTATCAGGTGAATATCACGGTTGCCAACCTTCCGGATCGTTATGTCGGGAAAGATATGATCCCCGGAATGACGGTATCTGCCGATATTGTGACGGGCAAACGGACGATTCTCGCGCATTTGCTCTCACCACTTCGTAAATTCACTTATAACATGTTTAGGGACCCACGATAATGGCACGCAACATACTTTCGCACGAAACCAAACGGGATGCAGTTGTCTTTCTGAAGATATTATCTCCGTTATTGTTGATTATTGCTTTGGCTTTTCATTTCGAGGACTTTGTCCTCCACGCGATCAAAGCTGGTTTTATTATCAACGTCTCTATTATTTGTGTGGCGTTATACGGTGTTTTTCTGATCCTGACCCGTTTGCGTGGCGCCCAGATTGATTTTCGTGTTATTGAACGGTTTGGTCATGAAGTGAATGCGGGCGCAAAGATGAAAGATCTTTTGGAAGAACCGTGGTTAAAGGCCGTGTATGTCCGGCATTATCTCGCCCATATTGCCAATACGGGAGGGACTCTTCATTCCCAGATTGACCAGAATGCGATCGAAAACGAATTGCATGCGTTACAGGGAGAATATAATAACCGTCTAGAATTGCCCCAATTCATTTCCGGTTTTATGATCGCAATGGGGTTGTTAGGGACTTTCGTCGGATTGCTGGAAACATTGACCGGTATTTCGGGCATGCTCGATGGTATGGGGGCTCCGGGACAAGATGTCCAGAAACAGTTCGGCGAATTGGTGGTCAAGCTTCGTAACCCTCTGGCCGGGATGGGGATTGCTTTCTCGGCCTCCATGTTTGGTCTGATCGCCAGTTTGATGTTGGCCATTATGATGATTAACTTGCGTCGCTACATCAACCGTGTCATTTCCCTGGCACGGAATGTGATGCATGATCTGACCGTTATTTCTTCGCACAATGTTGCGTCCCAGCCAACGCAGGCTGGTCATGCGCGATCTGATGCTGCTCTTGCCAGTTCTATCAGCAATACAACAATCGCGGGACGTTTTGATTTGCTGACACGAAAAATCGAAGCGGTTCTGGAAGCGTTTGAAACGAATATCAATACGACCCAGCGCATGGTGGATTTGATGGGGTTTGGTCCGCGCATGAAGGAATTGAGCGAACGAACCCTGGATGAAATTAAAAACCTGTCCGGAAATCTGACCGAACAACAGCAATTGATCAAAGCTCTTCTGGACGTGAATTTCGAATCAGTTAAGGTCGGAAATTCCATCGTTGAAACGCATGCTATTTCCAAAGATACCAACATTGAAATGCTGCAGACATTAAAGAGCCTCGCCGGATCCGAAATTTTCTTTTCGCAACGGCGGGATCAGGAGTTCCGTGACCGAATTATTTCCGAAATGAAGGCTTTGGCAACCGCACAAGCCGATCAGAAAAAATTGGTCCAGTCTCTGGTGGATTTAAACGGCAATAACATTCGCGGACTTGAGGCGGTTGTCGGGGTCCAGAAAGAGACGAAAACCGAAATGTCATCGTTGGTTGGCCGTTTAATCGAAACGGTTCAAAAAGTCGAAGAAGTCGATATCGGGAGTGCCCGCCATTTATATGATATTAAAGAACGGTTAACCAAACTCGGCAATAATTTTAATGTGGTGGATTTGATTGCGTCCGGCGTCAGTGGCCAGACCGTTTTGCTGGAAACATTGGTGGAGGAATCCCGAATCGCGCGGGGAGAATCTCCGGTACGCGATACATACGGAGACGAGATTCCTCCAACGGAAACAGGTTTCTAGATATGTCTCAATAAGGTGTTTGCCCCTACATAAATAACCCGGGAAAGGAATCCCATCGTGGCCAATCATACAACGACTATTTTATCACCTGCTGCCGATAAAAGTTTTTCTGTGCCGAATGTGACACGGGCCCAGCTTGATCGCATTGATATTGTGGACGTTGATCTGGTTCTGACAACCAAGGACGGGGCGCGTTTTGTTCTGCCCAATGTCGGGCTGGATTCGATGAGCGGTCATCCACCTCAAATCATCTTTGCGGACGGAGGAGTTTCGGCCAGCGATCTTTTGGGGAAAGTCGGGGTGACGGTCGATGTGGCTCTGGATAATCTGGTGCCTACCAGTCAGGACATCCAGGACAAGAAAGTAGCGTTGGACCAAAAGAAAGATCAGGAAAAATTAGCCAAAGAAGCCGAGGAACTGAAAAAGCAGGTCGAGAAACTTCATCAGGATATGGATGCCCAGAAAAAGCAGCATGATGAAGATTATAAAAAGATGCAGGAGCAGCAGCAAGAGCACTCTAAAAAAACCGAGTCGTCCAATACACTGACCACCAATACCGAGGCTGCCGTCGAGCAGATGGTAAAAGAGGCGGCCAAAATCGAAGAAACGATCCATTCCAAAGATTATGATTATATACCACCGCATGCTTTCAATCCTCCACCGTCGCCGATTACGGCAGCGGACGGGGTCCCTCCTCCATTAAATATGACTCCGTTTGTGTCGATTACCATCGGGAACGTTCCGGGGACCACAACATCGGGAAGTTATATTTATGGGGGTGGCGGTGCCATTGGAACAGGGGCGGATGCGTTTCTGGGGCCACGTGATCCATTGCAGTTTTCACCAACAACTATTGCAGGTACGGCTGCCGCTGACATCATTTATGCGGGCGGTCCTTTGGTGGGAAACGCAACGCCGCTTACGGACCGGTCGAATAATGCAAAAGAAATCATCCTGAATGTGGCGGGATATTTTACCTCGCTACAAGATATAACGATCAGCGGGGTTCCAAGTGGCGTTTCGATCGTTGGAGCGGCGGATCACGGTGGGGGTGTTTGGATTCTTCCATCATCCTATGCGACGGATACCCTTCCCTTTACGCTTGTTTATAATATGGATTCGTGGCGCTCGGGGGCGAATACGTTTGATTTGTCTATGAATGTGGCGGGTGAAGGGGCCAAAGGGCAGCTCTTTAATACAACTCAAACATTCCGCTTTATGTACATGGATGTCACCGACGAATCACAGGTCACAAATCCCGCTTTGGTATATGACAGTAAAGGTGTAGCAAAACAGATTTATGTTCTTCCTACATTGGGAACTCCGACGATTATCGATTCGGGAAATGGGGATGACCAGATTTATGGATGGGTAGGAGCCGATACCATTACAACAGGCAACGGCAATAACACGATCCATGCTGGAGCCGGTGATGATATCATCGTCACAGGATCAGGAAACAACACGATTGATCTGGGAAGCGGGAATAACCAATCCACCTCTTTTTCCGGAAATGATGTCATTACTGCCGGAGATGGGGACAACACGATCCACGCCGGAGACGGGAATAACACGATCACGGTCGGGAATGGTGTGAATACGATTGTGGGAGGAACCGGAATCGACACAATCACAACAGGAACCGGAAATACAACCATCAATGCCGGAGATGGCAATAATGTCATCTCCACACATGGCGGGATTATAAATATCACAACCGGAATCAATGATGATACGATTTCTGCCGTGGGCGGGAGTGGCGTGATTCACGCCGGAGACGGAACCAATACGATTTTGGTCACTACAGGGGATTTTGTGATCACAACCGGATCGGGAAATGACTCGGTCACGGCAGGCGGTGGAAATAATACGATTGACGTAGGGTCTGGCCATAATACGGTCGTGGTTGGTGATGGGAATAATACCCTGACCGGAGGGGCGGGTGATGACAATTTCACCGCAGGAAACGGTGATAATATTTTCCGCAGTGGTACGGGAACCAATGTGATCACGGCAGGCACAGGCCATAATACGATAGATTACAGCTTGGTCACCACGACAGCCGTGGTGATTTCTTTGGCCGCAGGAACAGCAACAGGAACAAGCTTGTCGGACAGTTTTACCGGCATTGAGAATGTGGTTGGATCGGCTCAGGATGATACGATCACAGGAGATGCCCAGGCGAACGTCCTGCATGGGGGAGCGGGGAATGATACGATTGGCGGCGGTGGCGGCAATGATACTCTGTATGGTGGTGACGGGAATGATACCATTACGGGGGGAACGGGGAATGATATTATCTATGCCGGAGATGGGGACAATACGGTCTATACGGGAACATCAGGAGCCGATTTTGTGTATGGCGGATCGGGCAATAACACCTTTATCAGCCAGCATGCCGGTGTAACCTATGACGGTACACATGGGGCAAATATTCTGGCAGGTGTGTATAATACCGTGAATTATGCCGCAGATACGGCCGGTATGACCATCAATTTATTGGCGGGTTTCGGGATAGGGGGCATGGCGAATGGCGATATTTATGTGGCTACCCCGGTTTCGGGCGTCAATTCCATCAACAAGATTATTGCAGGGAGCGGGAATGATACCCTGACCGATTCCAACGGCAACGATTATATTGATGGGGGGAGTGGCACTAACGTTTATAATATCTATAATGGCAACGACATTGTCGTTGGTGGGGCCAGCACCGATCAATTTATCACCAACGGGATGGGCAATAAAACCTATACCGGGAATGGTGGGACCAATTATTACGATATGGGGCTGGCGGCCGAGCAGATTGTCACAGGCACAGGGACGGACGTGCTCCGGTATCATCGTTCCTTGGCAGGAGTGATTGTCAATCTCGATTCTGTGGCGCATGTGGCAGTGAACTCGGTAGGGGGCTCCGTTAATGTGGGGGCTGCCAGTGCGGCCGGGTGGGGTGCGGTTGCGGCTGATGCCAATTCTTATGCGATCGGGGATACGTTTACAGGGAACTCTATCGATTATTTCCTGGGAAGCACAAGCAGTGATTTGGTCTGGGGATCAAACACGGCTATGACCTTTGAAGGTTATGGGGGCATTGACTGGTTTTTCGGGGGAGCAGGCAGTGATTTGCTGCGCTTGACAGATAACGACCGATTGGATGGCGGCGGCGGGGTCGATACTCTTTATACTGCAGGCAGTGTGAATGGATCTGTCTATACTTCGAACAGCGTAACTGTGTATCTGGATGGAACCGTTGACTTGAATTCCAATGGAACCGCAGATTATCTGGATAAAGGGGTTAGCAGTCTAACCTTTGCGGCTGGTGCCAACCCAACTGGTAGTAGCTTGGCGTATGCTGGATTTGCAACGGGGTATAGCGGCATCAGCTATTTAAAAAATATTGAAAATATCTTTAGTGAGAGTGGGAATGACCTCTTGGTCGGGGATTCCGCAGATAATATTCTCAATGGGCGCGGTGGGAATAATACTCTGTATGGGATGGGGGGGAACGATACTCTCCATACGGCTCTCGGAGGGATCAACACCATATATGGTGGTACCGGAATTGATACCGTTGATTTTTCCAACAGTTGGAATGGAACTGGGACAACCACAGCAGCCTATGTTTTTTTGTCGGATGCCACATTTATGGGCGCTTCGGATAAGTTGCTCTATATGGGGGCTGCGAATATGGCGTATCAGGCCAAGACCGATGGGGGAACTCTGGTATATATTTCCGAAGTTGAAAATATAACAGGGTCATCCTTGAATGATGTGCTGTACGGAAATGCTTCGGATAATACCATCACCGGCGGATCGGGGGATGACATTATCGCTGGGAATGGTGGTGTTGATCTTTTGTATGGCAATAACGGTAATGATAAATTTTACATGACAGCGTCCCAATTGTCGTCGGTCAGCCTGATCGACGGAGGGGCCGGAACGGATACGGTTGTGGCTTCAGGGTATGCGATGACAGCGGGATCTATTGCAGGGGCAAAATTCACCAGCATTGAAGCGTTGGATATTCGGAACAGTGCAGGGGGCGGTTCTTATAGCATGAATGCCAATGATATTGTCGGCTTGGCAGATAATGGAATTTCATCGTCCGTCACATTGAAACTGGATTCAGGAGATACGTTTACAGCCACAGTGGGGGCGGGCACAGGTGCGTTGAGTTACGTTCTTGCCTCCTCAACAGCGACGGATAAAATTTACTATTTCTATTCGGATGCAGGTCATACCATTGCCAATGCCACAAATCGGGTTGCTATTCTGGATGTATATACCGGAACTTAAGTGAGTCATAGAAAAGAGTTACCATGATACAGGACAATTGGTCACAGTCAGTCATGCGACTGATAGAAGCGTTCGGGATCCCCTATGAGGCCAACACAGACATCAAACTTGCGTCGATAGATACGTTTCGTCGCCTTTTGCGTGGTTCCAATTACCGATTGGAAAAAATTGATGTGATTAAGGGAACTTTTTCATACGGACATCGTGTGCGTGGAGGAATTTTTTGTTCGAAAAACTCCCCCTGCGTTCCCTTTAAACTAACATCGGATGCCAAACTGATTCCTCTGCGCAAACCTGAAGAAGGCCATCCGTCAGAGCCGGAACGGATGGACGATCTTTCGCCATTTACCCATGCGTGGGTGCTGGTCGAAAAGAACATTCTGTTCGATGGTCTGTCTCCGTTCTTTCGCCATTACAGTGGGCGGTTGTGGGATATGGTGGCTGCCGCTTTCCTGATTAACCTGTTTGCGTTGGCATTTCCGTTATTCAGCAGTTTTGTATACGACAAAATTCTGGGGAACGGGATATATGAAACCTTGTGGGCGTTGGCCGGATGTTTGTTTATTATTCTGGCCATTGAGTATTTTGTGCGTCTTGTCCGTTTAAAAACAGCCGAACGCTTTGCGGTCAGCACCGAGACAGATATTGATTTCGGATTATTCCGGAAGCTGTTACGCGCCAAATCAAACCAGATCCCCAGCGTTGCAACTGTGTTGGAAAAATATAAACAGATTTTATCGTATCGGGATTTTTTATCCTCATCTTATCTTTTGTCGTTGGCGGATATTCCGTTTCTGGCATTGTTTCTGATCGCCATTACGGTGACGGCGGGGCCGATGGTTCTGGTGGTTTTGATATTTGGTATCGTCTTGTTGCTTGTATCGACCTTCATGCTGCGTCCGGTTCTGGAACACGAGAATGATGCCAAAATTGCCAGCGAGACCCGCTTTTCCTTGTTATCCGACGTTATCTTGTCCCGTGAGGCAATTATCGGGAAAGATTTCCAGAGAGCGTTTCAGGATCAATTGAATCGGGCTAGCGTTACGGCTGCCGTATCATCCAGTAAAGCGCGTTATTGGCGCGGAGTCGGAGCCTCGCTCGCCAATAGCTTGTCGTATCTGTCTTATGTCAGCGTTCTGGTGATGGGCGTATATATGATCGAAGATCATAGTTTGACATCGGGGGGATTATTGGCGGTGTCAATGATGTCGTCGCGGGCCATGTCCAGTTTGTCGTCCGTTGCCAATCTGGTGCTGCGGTATAAAGAGTTCAAAATTGCTCTAAAAAGTCTGGAGTCCCTGCTGCCGGAGAATGAGGGCGAGCCATCTTATGCGCCGCGCGGAGCCTTGAAAGGGGATATTCATTTTGAAAATGTTACCTGCGGTTTGCGGACGGGGCAACCGCCTGTGCTGGATTCTGTGTCCATCACGATCGGCGCGGGAGAGATGGTTGGAATTGCGGGAGCTCCGGGAGCCGGTAAAACGACACTGTTGCGTCTTTTGGTCGGAGTGTTATCGCCGGATAGAGGGCGGGTTCTGATTGATAATATTCCCGTGGACCGTCTGTCGCCCGATGATGTATCGGCCAATATCGGGTATAAACCTCAAGAGCTGTGTCTTCTGGATGGAACAATCGAAGACAACGTGCGGGCAGGGCGTGCGCCATTGGATGCCGATACCAGCAAAACGGTTTTGGTGGCGTCTGGTTTGGAGTTTGCTTTCCGCGAGAGTGGCTTGAATTGGCAAAGTGATGTGGGAACACGGGGGAGTAAATTGTCGGGGGGGCAACGGCAATTGGTGTCTTTGGCGCGGGCTATGGCCTATCATCCCAAAATATTGGTATTGGATGAACCTACCAATGGGCTGGACGCCCATCTGGAAGCACATCTTGCGGAGCAGATCGCCGCGCTCAAAGGACGGGCGACTATCCTTGTCAGCAGCCACAGTCATAAAATCCTGTCGGAATGTGACCGGATTATCGTCGTGGGGCAATCCAGGATTCTGGCCGATGGTCCTCGGGATAAGATCATGTTGAATAAAGCGTAAAAAAGAGGAGACGTCCGCATGAAAACGATTACGTATTTTTCCGGAGCCCGAGCGGGACATCGCCCGGAATATGAAGAGGCTGCAAAACGGATCGGCGATTTTGTCGGTCGCCAGAAGTGTTTTGTGAAATATGGTGGATCGCGCACAGGTCTGATGGGCGCGTTTTGTTTTTCTCTGAAAGAGGCGGCCGCCGAGAGTGGCAGTGGTACGAAGATTTTTGGAATTTTGCCCCAAAAATACGCCACAGTGAATAAACCCGAAACATTGGGGATTGAGTTCATTGTCACCGAGACATTGGCCGAACGCAAACATTTGTTGTTGGAAAAAGCCGATGCGTTTCTGGTGATGCCAGGAGGAATCGGCACATTGGACGAGATTTTCGAGACAATCGAAACCGATTATTTGCCCGCAGACCGTGATCCAACGATCGGAGACTATACCATCCGGCCAATTTTTGTTCTGAATTTGCATGGATTTTATGACCCCATACGGACGCAATTGCAACACATGCACGATGAAGGGTTTTTGGTCGGCCAAAAAATGGCCAATTTGTTTTTTTACGAAACGGTCGAATCCTATCTGGACGCGCTGGGCCGTTTCTTCCGGAATGCATAAAAGAATCCCTTTTTTAAATCTCTCTGTCGGAGGTATCGCCAAAAGACTGGCTCCTCTTATTTATCCGTTCTTTTATCCTTGGGTGTCCTTGAGTGTCCTTGAGTGTCCTTGAGTGTCCTTGAGTGTCCTTGGGCGCGAGAGTGACATGCCCCAGAAATAGAGAGAAAAAAGGGCATAATGATCACTATCCCTTTGTTTTTTCTGAAAAAATCGAGAAGACTTGACTCGGGGCGGGAATATCTCTACATATAACCGCCTTGGCCCACGTCAGCCATATCTTAAAAAAAGGTTTAAAATGACGTGCCTGTGAATAAATTTTGAAAACAGGGTTGGAAAAGAGTGATATTTATGTTACACCTCTCGCACAACGCTGCTTCGGCAGGCTGGAACAAGAACAAGATTGCAGGCTGTGTGCCCGCAATCGTAACCCAAGAGACAGTTGTTTTTACATCTGACAATTAGTTTTTTTCAGCACATGACCCTCCCTTCATCCCCATCTTCTGCCCCATCTTCTGCCTTTGCCAAGCCATCTGCTATGACGGCCTCTGCCTGCCGGTCGGTTTATGTGGCTGTGTCGGGAGCGTTGAATTTAAGAACGAGGTATTTCTTGACACGCGATAATCGCCTGCGTTTACGATATGTTGCTAGCGGCGTTGCTGGCCTTGCCCTGATTTCCGGGCTTTATGTCAGTGGTGGTATTCGCCCGGATATGGCGGGGACATCGTCCGCTGATATCGCCGCCCAGATCGAGCCTGCTGCCGGTATTTCCGAAGCAGGGCCGATTATGTCCTATGTTATGAACTCCGAGTCTGTGGCCCGGAGTTTATTTTCGGATAGTCTTTTAAAATCCCATCGTGACCAATTCGGTCAAATCCGCCGTGATCCCACCGTAAAAGAATCAGCCGGAATGACGGAAAGTGACGGAGAATCCGAGTCGCCCGCCGCAGAAGAACAGCGTCTGGAAATCGGAAAAGGCGACAATTTTGCAGGCGTCCTAGTAAAAGCCGGCTTAGAAACCGCAGAAGCCCAGGAAATTGTCAAAAAAATATCCCGCCATTTCAATGTGCGGAACTTGAAGGCCGGTCAAGTTGTGAACGTCACTCTGGAACCTGCGGATACGGACACGGGATATGAATTGGCCAGTCTGGAATTTGCTCCGGATCCGTTGCGCACCGTCAATGTGGCTCGCAATGATGACGGAGATCTTGTATCGCATATGACCGAGAAACCCATCAGCAAAGCGCGGGAAGCGCGCCGCATGGTCATTAACGGTTCTGTTTACGGGTCGGCGGATCGGGCACATTTGCCGGATCGGGTGACAGCCAGTGCGATTAAACTCTTTTCTTATGCCGTTGACTTTCAACGTGACATCAAATCCGGCGATAAGCTGGAAGTCCTGTATGATAGCTATAAAACTCCCGATGGCTATGTCGCCCGTACCGGAGATATCGTCTTTGCCCGCCTGAATGTCGGTGGCCGTGAATACGCTTTGTACCGGTACGAAGGCAAAGACGGAAAAGTCGATTACTTTACCCAAGACGGAAAAAGCATCCGGAAATCGTCCGGTCTGATGCGGACGCCTGTGGCCTATGGCCGTATGTCATCCGGATTCGGAGTTCGGATTCATCCGGTGCTTGGCTATACCAAAATGCACAAAGGAATGGACTTCGCGGCCCCAATCGGCACTCCGGTCTATGCATCAGGGGATGGTGTGATCGAACGCGCCGGACCTTTCACATCCTACGGGAATTATATCCGGATTCGGCATTCGTCGAAGATTTCTACGGCCTATGCCCATTTAAGCCGCTATGGCAAAGGTGTCCGGGCCGGAATGCGCGTGAAGCAAGGCCAGATTATTGGATATGTCGGAACAACCGGACGGTCCACTGGCCCACATCTGCATTATGAAGTCCTGGTCAACAATGTTCAGATTAACCCCGCCTCGGTCAAATTTTCCGGTGAAAATGCTCTGACGGGTCAGGATCTGCAGAACTTCAAACGCAAGATCCGCGCTCTGGGTGAGGAGTATACCAAAAATATCTCCGGATCCGTAAAACTCGCATCGGCAGAATAACCGGATTATGCGGAGCCCTCGCGAGACGCGGGCTCCAAAAGTTTATAGTAATACCGGCCTGCCACAAATTTTCCATCCACCATCGCATAATAAGGGTGATGCCCCATCAGGGTATACCCCGTGGTTTCGTACAAACGAATCGCGGCGGCTTGTGTGTCACGCACATCCAGATTGATGACTTTAAACTCTTCCTTCAATGCAGTACGCTCCACCAGATCCAGAAGACGGCGGGATAACCCTTGGCCACGGGCCCACGGCGCCACAAATAATCCGGTCAGGGTGACGGAGCGGGCTTGGGCTTCGTTATTTTGCGGCGGGCGCACCAATTGGGCGGCTCCACAAATAACTCCATCCAACCGTGCCACGAATAATTCACGTACAGGCATCACCAGAACACCCTGCCAGAACCGTTCCAGAATATCACGATTGGGGAGCTGGACCCATCCGAACCCCCC
>CAZMZK010000030.1:0-13768 GCA_964570705.1 uncultured Micavibrio sp. | reverse complement strand
CCGATTAATGCTCAGAAAATTATGTATTCATTAGAAAAGTTTTTGGACGGACTCTTAGAGTCCGTTCAAAAACTTTTCCGCAGAAATCTAAGGTTTTCTAGCGTCATACTATAAAGTACGTCATTGCCCAAATCCGTTATGATTCTAGGGAAATCCGGAATTTCATTCGCATTTTCTCTATGATTTGTGCGGCTTTGCCGCACCTATTAACTGGATCCCCCGCACGCGTTCCGTTTTGCTGTCGCAAAATCTCCACTTGGCGGAGGATGACAAAAAGCGCAGAAATGCGCCAAAAGTTTTTAAACGGACACTAAGCGGGCGCATTGTTGCATGATCGTGTTATTCGAAGGTTGGCCCCCAGACCGCGCCGGGCTCCGCCGTCACCGGAACACCTGACGCAGACACGTCTCCGATGTGTCCTCTTGCCTTATCAGAAAAAGCTCTTTGAAGAGCGGATAGCGGCTCCTTCTCGTACGCTGTAATAGCCATCACAGCAAAATTTCCATCTTGGCCTTGTCCGATAATAAATGTTCGTCCCATAAATTGTCCTACCCTGTTAGTATCCTGTGTCTTTACCTTACGTCAAAGGCTTTAATTTCCCGTAAAGGCACAAAAAAAGGCTGCCCTGAAAGACAGCCTTTTCAAGAAATCATATCGTTACAGAATTATTATTTTGTAACTTTTTTCTCGAATACAGGTTCTGCGCTTTTTGCTTTCTCAGGAGCAGGTGTCACAACCGGAGCAGTTCCAGCAGTGCGTTCTGCAGAGTATGGAGGTTGGGTATCAACATATCCGGTTGGTTGGGTCGAATCACAAGCAGTCAGTGCCAAAGTAGAGCCGAGAACGCATACAGCTGCGATAACTTTTTTCATGGTAATCCTCACATAAGGTTTAAGGTTAAAGAATTCTTTTCGAAAAGAATGCCCTCCGAGGCTATTGCAAAAACGTCCGGAATTCAATCCCTTATTCAATTATTTTTTTGTCTTCTGAAAATATGCATCAATACTGGCCTTTAAAGACGCTGCAATGCGTTTTTGATACGCCGCACTGGATAATTTTTCAACATCACTCCGATTCGTCAAATACCCCATCTCTACCAGAATGGAGGGAATATCCATCGCCTTCAAAACAGCAAAGCCCGCTGAACGATATTTGGTATCCAGAATGCCGACACCAGACCGATCAAACGTGGTGATCACCGTTTTTGCCAAATAACGGGATTGATTCATCGTGTCACGGGCGGCCAGATCAATCAAAATTCCGGCGACGTCTTCCTCTTGATGGCTTAAATCAATTCCGGCGATCAAATCCGATTTGTTTTCCCGTTCGGCCAATTTTTCTGTCTCTACGTCCGATGCTTTGTCCGACAAAGTATACACCGAGGCTCCGGTCACGTTGCTGCGTGCCACCGAATCAGAGTGCAACGACACAAACAAATCCCCCTCTTTTTTACGGGCAAAGCGGACACGCTCGCGCAAGGGAATAAACACATCGGTCGACCGCGTCATTTCCACGCGATATCCCGCAGCCTCCAATTGCCGCCGCAATTCCAACCCCACGGCCAGTACGATGGTTTTTTCGTACATGCCGTTTACACCAATGGCCCCCGGATCCTGCCCACCATGCCCGGGATCCAGAATAATCACTTTCTGCTTTTGGGAGGGTGTGTCCGAAACCGGATCCGCCTCTTTTTTCCCTTTGGCCTTTCCCTTTTTTGCGGAGGGATTGTCTGTCACCGCAGGAGGTGACGCAGGAATATTCCCCATGAGTTGGGTCGAGACATCCTTCATCACCTCGGCGGAGGTCGCAGCAACATCAATCACCAACCGATCGGGCTGTCCTTTTCGTTTTTCGATGGCAAACGCCGATTTAATCATGACGGGACGATTGGTCTCTAATACCAAACGCCCCTTTCCTCCCCCCAATGTTCCGTAACGTACGTCTTTGACCAGACTTCCATTTGGACGGCCAATTTCACCGATTCGCCATTTAAAATCCGACAAATCCACCAAAACCCGATCCGGAGATGGCAAAACAAACGCCCGAAACTTTGTGGGACCACTTAAATCGATGACAATGCGCTCTTTATCGCCATGAGTTCCGAATCGGATCCCTGTCATATCCAATGCCCATGCCGGCGCTGACATCAGAAAAAAACCGATAAACAAAAAGAAAAGACAGGTGCGGAACGGCATAAGAACTCGAAACATGGGTTAAGAACAAAGCAGGACTATCTACCGCGCATTAAAGCAAAAAGAAAACTATTTGTTAAGTCTGTTAATATTTGTTAATATAGATTTTAACGAAGATGAATTCGCAACCTCACATTACGGGAGAGTAACCCATGCGTGTCCTGCTAGTCGAAGATGACAGTTCCACAGCCAGAAGTATCGAGATGATCCTCAAATCCGAAGGCTATATGGTTGAATCCACCGATTTGGGGGAAGATGCCTACGAACTCGGAAAATTCTATGAATACGATATCATCATTCTTGATTTGATGCTGCCGGATATGCACGGATACGATGTGCTGAAAAAATTGCGGGCTGAAAAAATCAATATTCCGATTCTGATTCTCTCTGGTCTGGCCGAGCTGGACAGTAAAATCAAAGGTCTGGGCTTTGGTGCGGATGATTACCTGACAAAGCCATTTGAAAAAGCCGAATTAATCGCCCGTATCAAAGCCATCGTCCGCCGGTCCCAAGGCCACGCACAAAGCAAAATCGAAGTCGGTCGTGTCACCGTCAATCTGGACTCCCGTACCGTTGAAGTTGACGGCAAACCTGTCCACCTGACCGGAAAAGAATACGGTATTCTGGAACTTCTGGCCTTGCGCAAAGGGACAACCCTGACCAAAGAGATGTTCTTGAACCACCTCTATGGCGGCATGGATGAACCAGAGGTCAAGATTATCGACGTATTTATCTGTAAGCTGCGGAAGAAAATCGAAGTCGCCACCGATGGCGAAAACTATATCGAAACCGTCTGGGGCCGCGGATATGTTCTGCGCGAACCATCCCAAGCCGATAAAGTCCGCGCGGCCAACGCCTGATAACGGCGGCCTTCCAGCAAGCATCCTTCTTATAAAATCCCCGCGATTTATTCACGGGGATTTTTTCTGTACTAGGAGTAGTTGTTTAGTCCCAGAGTCTTCAGGGACGGGTTTATTTTAAATAACTCTGGTTTTGATGACCAGATATCCATCACTGTATCGTAAGGGGATTTGAACTTCAAGGCTTTCAGTTTGCGCTGGAAATTATACGCTAATAAAAAGGCCATCAGATGCTTTTTCAAATCGTCCACGGATGCTTGAATTTGGTCAACTTGTGGCGGATCCCCTCTGCCTCACAGACAGCGTCAAACGGATGGATTTTGTCTTTCAGGGCCACAAACACATCGTCCAGAGAGAATTTTGTCACCCGGCGGAATTCGCAAATAATCTGCTCTTCGGCTTCGGTCAAAACTGTCGAGCGCGGATGGGTTGGGCCACTCTTTTTATCCTCGATCCGTCCGGCATGTTTCCAGTACAGAACGGTTTTGTGATTAATTCCGTACCGTGCGGCTAACGCAGCGATGCTCTCTTCAGACTCTTGTATGTCTTGTCGCACTCGCGCCCCAGAGCCATAAAACTGGGGGCGTTAGCATGGTGTATATATCCCATAATCTGGCCTCCATTAATTCGGTATAGCACACTCCTGAAGAATGCGGGACTAAACAACTCGGGTATTTATGTTTCATTTCGTCCTCATCTTTCCAAAGGACTCTCTATGAATCACATTTCTTACTTTATGTGAATCCTAAAAAAGATCATGAACAGGTTCTAAGAGGGAGGCTTTAAACGAGCGCGAGATCAAGATCCATTGCAGTGCCAATCACTCTCCGGGCTTTTTGAGCCGCATCCCGTGCCGCCCCTAAATCCGGATAGGTCTGGCACAGTTTGTCCAAAACCTGTATTTCGCGCTGATCCGGTTTTGATCGTAACTTGGCGTCAACATCTGCAATCTGTTCTGAAAAACTGTGCACCAAGGCAACCCACAAACATGGGGACCGCTTCACAGAAGCCACAAATTTCGGGAAATAGTCAAACGGTTCAAGATGCATTAAGGCCCGTGTGATCCGCTCGATATGCTCGGCCGTATAATTGCCCAACTCTTCAGCATCTTCGGCAGTAGATATCATCTGCCCCAAACGAAACTCCCCATCCTTCAAACCAAGGATAGGCTCAATATATCCTTTTAAATAGCTACGGTTCCAATCCTCTTTTACACCTTCTGGTGCATCCTGTGTCATGGTGACCTCCCACATTTTTTATGTTTATGAATGTCATGATAAGGTTTTTCCAATCCGCTTGATTTCCCAATGCAGATCCAGTCCATAAGAATCCGCCACGCGACGACGGATGTCTTCTCCCAAATTCTCGAGATCGGCCCCTGTGGCACCGCCGGTATTGATCATAAAATTGGCATGGAGTTCGGACATTTGGGCCCCGCCGATACGCAATCCCCGCGCTCCGACCCTATCCACCAATTGCCATGATTTTGTACCCTCGGGCAGACCACATGCGGCCAGCTCTTCCGGCTTCGGGTTAGCAAAGGTCGAGCCGCCCGTCTGTGACCGGATAGGTTGGGTGGCCGCCCGTTTATCCCGTATTGCCCCCATATGCGCCAGGATCTTGTCCGGAGCATCCCGCCCCTGCGCCTGAAACGTGGCCCCGACCGCAATCCAGCCATCGGGTATCTCCGAATGCCGGTATGACATATGAAGCTGTTCAGGGAGCAAATCCCGCACATTCCCTGCCCGATCCACGCAGCGCACCGACACCAGAATATCTTTGATTTCGCCGCCATAGGCTCCGGCATTCATGGCCAAAGCCCCGCCGATCGATCCCGGCACTCCGCACAGAAATTCCAATCCTGTAAGACCAGCCTGCGCCGCAACTTCCGCAACATTCACGTCCAATGCCGCCGCCCCGACCGTGACGCGCCCGTCATCCCCGATATCTGCCCCCGTAAATTCGCGGCCCAACCGGATAGTTACCCCGGGCACGCCTCCATCGCGGACAATCGTATTGGACAAAACGCCCAAAATCGTGACCGGAATATGGGCCGGACACTGGGCCAAAAATGATTGCAAATCCTCCAGATCCGCAGGTTTAAACAAAACCTCGGCACAGCCGCCCGCACGGAACCACCCAACCGCCCCCAGCGGAGCATTGGCCGTATACCTCCCCCGTACCGGAGGAAGGTCTGCGATCATCGAGGTTGCCAGATCTACACGCGCCATCGTTCTCTCTTTTCTATACGGAATCAATTCATCGCATGTCTTACGGATAATCGCAACTATCAAATGTGACCTTCACAAAGGACTTTTCCCCCTCGGCCAAGGTAAAGCGGTATTCCTTGCCTGCGGAAATAATCGAATGCTGGAATGGTAAAACACCCGCTTTGTTTTCCATCTCCCCACTCGCCGTCTTGAACGTGACATGAACCGGTTGGGTCGGGTCAAACCAGGATTCCTGTTGACCTTCTTTGCTGCGGGCAGAGGCCCCGACCCCCGACACAACGACAGCCCCCTCGCCGACCGATACAACACTATCCGCCCCTTTATAGGCCGGTGTTTTGATCATAAACCGTTTGCTGGCCGGATCGGAGCAATTGCGCGGAGGCCGCGCCGAACGGATCACAAACGCCAGACGATCCGGCGCCATGCCATCATCAATTTGCTTTTTGACCATCTCGATAATATCGCGCATCGGTCCATCTTGAGGCAGATCCTTTTCATACTGGCCTTTTAACTGCTCCAGACGCGAGGACGATGTCTGGGCTTCGGCCCGCACCGTGGTTAATTCATCCTGCAAGGATTTTAAACGACCATTCAGATCTTCGACCTCCATCTTTAAGGTCCCGTTATTCACCACCGCATTTTGGCCCCCGATAAAGAATCCGGCGGAAAAGCTGATGATCATAAAAATACATACCAACACGGTCCGGTTAAATTTCTGGACGGCGCGATCACGGTATCTTTCTTTGGGATTATATTGCCAAACAGACATAATGGGTACTCATTGCTGCTCTAGTTATCACGGTATTCCTGCTTCATCTTTTCCTGCCCCGTTCCGACACTTCCCAAATTCTTGAACCCTAACTGGATATTGAATTCAGTGGCATTATCCCCCGTGTTGTTATCGGTAAAATTACGTTTGACCGTTGTCAACACATTGAAACATTGGCCCATATAATTCAACCCGATATATTCGGATCGTAACCCGCTATCTGTCTGGCTCAGGTCGTAACGAACCGCAGTCGTCAATTCCCAATCCTCGGCCATGCGATAGGTCAATGCGTTGGAAATCTGTTGGCGGCTATCCTGAATATCCGTTCCTTCCAATCCGCGGGCGTAGACATAATTTGTGGACAACGTAAAATCACCAAATGTCGCAAATCCTTCCAATTCATGGCGTTCGGATTGAAAATTATCCGCAGAAAACTGGTTCCGGTAATTCACACCATATAAATCCTGATATTCTAAAATCATCTGCCCGACAAGATCCGAGGCATCCGATGATAATCCCGATCCCACAGGGAACGGATTATTCTGGGCATCCAGACGGCGACTTTGCCCCAGAAAGATTTCACCCTTACTGCCGTCATCCCCATACAGACCACTGCGCAGGCCATACGTCACATGGGATCCGTCCTCGACTTTGTCCTGTCCGGGGAAGCGATTGGCATCAAACAGGTTTGTGGTATCGATTTGAACGTCTTGGGAATCTTCATTAGGGATAGATGTCGAACTTCCTGACCGGCTGGACATCGTAAACGCCACCGTTGGTTCCAGCACAATCTGGGCATTCGGAAGGTTTTTGGCCACAGGATAGGATACGGTATTCTGAATCAGGGGATAAAAGCGGAACAAGGTATTGCCACTATCCGCCGTGACCGTTGTCGCATCCCGATCGGCAATTTGGTACATATCGCCTCGCGCACTGACATTCAACGTATTGACCAGACCCAACGATGACACATCGCGCCGTTTCCATCCTAATTCGGCGGACCCACGCATCATATCCTGACCATTTCCTTTCCGGATCAAGGTCAAAGAGGACACATCCACACTCCACCGACCGCCCAAGGCGGCATTCGGAGTTCCGACCGCGCTGTACTGCATTTCCGGCAAGATATTGGGTTGATCGGTTGACCGGTTGCTGACCCGCACATCCTGAAACGCCAAAGCCCGTGCCACAAAATAATCACGATCTTCAAAGCGTTCCGCATAAAGTTGATTTTCAAGGACATTCTTGCTGGAAATATCATATTCACGAAGATATTTATCGTCACTCGTCAATTCCGTTGAAAAACCCGTCCTCCAGTGCTCATTCAATTCCCACAAGCCTTTTCCAAAGAAATGCCCCCGCATTTCAGGATCTTCGTCGGTCGAATACACCGCGCTCGAGTTAAATTCCAGATCCGCATGATCAAACCGTTTCCGGTAATCGACCAAAAGCTGGGGGGTATTCTTTGAAAAGACCCGCGCCCCGATAGTCGCGTCTTCCGACGGAGAAATCCCCCAATAATATTTGGACGTTACCCCGAACCCCAATTGCGAGTTCAACGAAAATTTGGGGGCCAAAAATCCACTCTTTTGCTTGATGGTCCCGTCCGAATGCGAGAAATAAGGGGTATAAAACACAGGGACATCATAAACCCGAAAGGTCGCGTCGCGATACCGGATTTCATGGGCATCATTGTCATGCGTGACTTTGGCGGCATCAATTTGCCACAGCACAGGCTTTTCCGGATGCTCCACGCATTCCTTACACGCCGTATAGCTGGCCTTTTGCATCACCGTCCGGTTGCCCTTTTTATACCCTTCCCGGGCCTTCACACGCGACCCATCGGCCAACAAAGATTTCAACGTCTTGACGTATCCATCCTTTAACTGCCGTTCGAACACCGCTTTATCGGCATAATGGACGTTCCCCGTGATATCCGTCATCACCACGTCACCGACCGCTTCCACCTTATCCTGCGGAAGATTATAGACAATCTTTTTCGCCTGGACAACGCGCCCGTTCTGCGTGACTTCGACAGATCCTTCAGCCGTAATCGTCTGATTTACTTCATCATACGACACACCATCGGCCTGTAACTGAACTTGATCGGGATCTACACTGGAGGGGGAGGTTTCGGATATCGGAGTTGTTACACTGGAGGGAGGCACTGCATTATCCGTTGCAAACGCCGCCTGTGCCACAGGAACGACAGCGGCACTCATACCACTGGCCAATAACGCACCTATGAGCGTTAACCTGACAGGAAAGGACGACGAAAAACGGAGCCGAGAAAACATTGCATCCCTACGAAACGAAAATTTCAGACGGCCCATTGTCTGGAAATTAAGACAAGAAGTCAACCCATCGGCTGTGACTATTTCCGAAGGAAAGCCGGCATATTATCGTCATGGAAACGATCACCCTCGGTATCTGGCTCCTCCACATAACGGCGTGGCGCAGATGGCTCCGATCGTGGGAATTTTTTGACCGTTTTTTCAGGTTTTTGCTGTTTTTCCGGTTTTGCCAATTTTTCGGCTTTTTCGGCCTTTTCGGTCGGAATATCCCGTCCCACCAATTTCACGATCGCCGCCACCAATTTATCATCGTCTTCGGTGATCAGGGTCCACGCTTTCCCGCTCTGCCCTGCCCGACCCGTCCGGCCAATACGGTGCACATAATCATCGGCGTTGAACGGCACATCAAAGTTAAACACGTGCGATACACCCGACACATCCAACCCACGGGCGGCAACATCCGAACACACCAACAAGACGATTTTTCCATCTTTAAAGGCCTGCAATGTCTCGGTACGCTTCGACTGGATCATATCTCCGTGCAAAGCGGCCGCAGAAAACCCTTTATCCGATAACCACCGCCCCAGCAAATCCACATCACGCTTGCGGTTACAAAAGACAAACGCATTTTTGACATTTTCAGGTTTTTGCTGTTTTTCCGGTTTTGCCAATTTTTCGGCTTTTTCGGCCTTTTCGGTCGGAATATCCCGTCCCACCAATTTCACGATCGCCGCCACCAATTTATCATCGTCTTCGGTGATCAGGGTCCACGCTTTCCCGCTCTGCCCTGCCCGACCCGTCCGGCCAATACGGTGCACATAATCATCGGCGTTGAACGGCACATCAAAGTTAAACACGTGCGATACACCCGACACATCCAACCCACGGGCGGCAACATCCGAACACACCAACAAGACGATTTTTCCATCTTTAAAGGCCTGCAATGTCTCGGTACGCTTCGACTGGATCATATCTCCGTGCAAAGCGGCCGCAGAAAACCCTTTATCCGATAACCACCGCCCCAGCAAATCCACATCACGCTTGCGGTTACAAAAGACAAACGCATTTTTGACATTTTCGCGATCAATCAACTGGCGCAAGGCGTTCTTTTTATCGCGCGGATTCACCTCTAACATCCGGTGATCGACTGTCGCCGCCGGAGACGCGGGCGGAGCCACCGACACCGATTTAGGATTGCTCAAAAACCGTTCGGACAGCGATTTGATTTCCGGTGGCATCGTGGCCGAGAACAACAATGTCTGGCGCGTAACCGGAATAAAGGAAATGATTTTTTCAATGTCAGGAATAAAGCCCATATCCAACATGCGGTCGGCTTCGTCAATCACCAGAATCTTAATGTCGGACAATAAAATCTGGCCACGATCGAACAAATCCAACAATCGGCCAGGGGTTGCAATCAGAACATCCACGCCTTTTTCCAGGATTTTGACCTGCTCGCCCATTGACTCGCCGCCCACCAATAAGGCTTTGGTCAATTTGTGGTATTTGCCGTAGTTATCAAAGTTTTCCGCCACCTGTGCCGCCAATTCGCGGGTCGGCGCCAGAACCAGAGAGCGCGGCATACGCGACCGCGCCCGACCGGACGATAACATTTCAATCATAGGCAATGTAAAACTGGCGGTTTTTCCGGTTCCCGTCTGGGCCAGACCGATCAAATCCCGCGCCATCAATACGATGGGGATCGCCTTTTCCTGAATGGGTGTGGGGGTGGTATAACCAACATCGGCAATGGCTTTTAACAGGTCATCCCCTAATCCTAATTGTGCAAAATCCATTCGTATCCATTCGCGCCTATCGCGCCTAATATCATTATTGAGTTTTTAATCGTATTTTTAAAAACGTTGTTATATTTCCAGTGTGCCTGTTTTTTCAGAAAAACGCAGAAATTGCAACGTTTTTAACGTGCAGATCCCGAATGATCCTCGGAATGATCATGATGATGCTCCGTCTCTTCCGCCTGAACGGCAAACATATCCAGATGCAATACGTTCCGGTGTACCCCGAAATAAATCACCATATTCACCATAAACAAGAGGGTCGCCCCCAATAAAATGCGGGAATTCCAGTTCTTTTGGGGGGTGCACGGCGGATGCCCGCATCCGGTATCATGACAATCGACCGTCCGGCTGGCCAAATGAGCCACCCACCCGACAACCACCATGACCCCGGAAAAGACAATGACCGGAATTTCATATTCATGTAACGCTTCATGGATACGCATTAATATCCCGTCCGGCGCCACCACAACCAAACCAATATTCGCAAAAGCGGATAAAACGGTTACCAAAGTGGGGATGACACAGCAAAAAACATGGCTCAATTCCGAGACCAAAACCGCCCATCCAACATGTTTATACAATCTTTTTGACATGCATCCTGCTCAATTCATGAATATATTTATACACCTTGTGGCATTTCACCAATCGTGCCGCCCCGTGGAGCAGAAGGCGGAACAGACGACCGCGGCTCCGGAGACGGAGGTTCATCATCGGAATCCCGCAGGATTGGCTCCCCACGCAACAAGGCTTTGATCTCCTCGCCCGATAATAACTCGTATTCCAGCAACGCCTTGGCCAAAGTATGCAAATCCCCCAATTTTTCAGTCAGGGTTTTTGTGGCCCGCGCATAGGCCTCTTCCACAATCCGGCGAATTTCCGTATCCACAATATTGGCCGTATCATTGGACATGTTTTTGGTTTGCGATACCGAATGCCCGAGGAAGACTTCTTCCTGATCCCCTGCATACCGCAAAGGCCCCAGTTTGTCGCTCATTCCCCATTCCGTAACCATCCGCCGTGCAATATCCGTTGCCATACGGATATCACTGGATGCACCTGTGGTGACCTTTTGTGCACCAAAAATAATTTCTTCGGCAATACGTCCGCCCATTGCAACCGCCAGATCTGCCTCTAACTTGGCTTTGGACATCGACACGCGATCCCCTTCCGGAAGACGCATCACCATCCCCAAGGCACGCCCACGCGGGACAATCGTTGCCTTGTGAATCGGATCGGATTCCGGTTCATTCAACGCCACAATCGCGTGTCCCGCTTCGTGATAGGCGGTCAATTTTTTCTCGTCATCCGACATCGCCATGGAACGCCGCTCGGCGCCCATCATAACTTTATCCTTGGCGGATTCAAAATCATCCATACCAACCACGCGTTTATCCTGCCGCGCCGCCAACAACGCCGCTTCGTTGACCAGATTAGCCAGATCGGCCCCCGAGAATCCGGGGGTTCCACGGGCAATCACCATCGGATCGACATTCGAGGATAAAGGGACTTTTTTCATATGGACTTTCAGGATTTTCTCGCGCCCTTTGACATCCGGATTGGGGATCGTGACCTGACGGTCAAAACGTCCCGGACGCAGCAACGCAGGATCCAGAACATCCGGACGGTTGGTGGCCGCCAGAATAATCACGCCTTCGTTGGCTTCGAATCCATCCATCTCGACCAATAACTGGTTCAGGGTTTGCTCGCGTTCATCATTTCCGCCGCCAAGCCCCGCTCCACGATGACGTCCGACCGCATCAATCTCGTCAATAAAGATAATGCAAGGGGCATTTTTCTTGCCCTGTTCGAACATGTCACGAACACGGCTGGCCCCGACCCCCACGAACATTTCCACAAAATCCGATCCGGATATCGTAAAGAACGGCACATTGGCCTCCCCTGCGACAGCCCGTGCAATCAAGGTTTTCCCCGTCCCCGGAGGGCCGACCAACAACGCGCCTTTGGGAATTTTTCCGCCCAGACGTTGGAATTTTTGTGGATCTTTCAGAAAATCCACAACCTCTTTCAATTCTTCTTTGGCTTCTTCGATCCCTGCGACATCTTCAAAGGTTACCCGGCCTTGTTTCTCGGTCAACATCCGCGCGCGGGATTTGCCAAAGCCCATGGCCCCACCGCCACCTTTGCCATTCATCTGGCGCATAAAGAAAATCCAGACACCAATCAGCAACAGCATCGGAAACCACGACAACAATACGCCGAAAAGAGAGACTTTTTCACCATCCTGGGCTTCGGCCTTAATGCGGACAGCCGTCCCTTGCAGACGCTCGACAATATTCTCTCCCACTGGAACCATCGTCCGGAACGTTGCGCCGGAACTGGTATAATGTCCAGTCAGATCCTGTCCTTTAATCGTTACATCCGCGACCGTACCCGATTTGGCCGCCGTCATAAAATCAGAATAGGCCACCACTTCGGATTTTGCGGATTGCGTATCCTTGGCATTTTGAAACATATTGAACAAAAACACCAATGACAGCCCAATAGCCAGCCAAAACAATAAATTACGATTCATCCCTTGCACAACGTATTCCTTTTTAAAAATGCAAATATCCCGTCACCATAAAGGGTTTTCGGGCAAACGTCTATTCCCGTTTGAGATAGGGTTCTGATCAAAATTTTAAAGGGGGGGCGAGAGCAGAAAACGGCCCCCTTTTCCTATCCTCGGGCGGCTTTGACCATGGCGCGAGCCTCGTCCTGCATTTCGCTATAGGCTACTTTGGCGATTTTCTCGACATCACAGGCCGCGTCCGAATTCGGAGAGCGCGTGAGCAACGGGGTTTGATGACGAATGGTTTCTTTGACCTTTGGATCCTGACGCACCAATCCCGCCAAGGATGGGGACAGGCGCAAGAAATTCTCGCACGCTTTCAGGAGGGTTTTGTAAGTTTTTTCACCCTCGGTTGTGCTGCTGGCCATATTGACCACGATCGACACATTTTTCGACAATCCTGCGGCTGCCCCCAATTTGATAAAGGCATACGCATCGGTCAGCGAGGTTGGCTCATCGGTGGTCACCAGCAGAGTGCGGGTCGCACAGGCCGAGAACATGCGCACGGTACGATCCACGCCCGCGCCCAGATCGATAATAATCGCATCGTAAGAATCCGAGAGTTCGATCAACTGGTCGCGCAACATGCCCAAACGCTGGCTGGGCAAGGCCGACAAAGAGGCCTGACCAGAACGACCGGCAATAATATCAAACCCACCATCTTCGTAACGTTGCACAACTTTATCAAGAGAGAGGCGGCCACGAATCACATCGTTCAAATCGCGTTTCGGCATCAAGCCCAATTGGACATCCACGTTGGCCAATCCCAAATCGCCATCAAACAAACAGACTTTTTTGCCCATGCGGGTCAGCGCTTGCGCCAAGGTGATCGAGAAAAATGTTTTCCCGACACCACCTTTGCCAGAGGCAACGGCCAGAATATTCTTTCCGCGCGGGAAAGAAGGGGAAAGCGGCGCATCTTGCGAAACATCATGATTCGTTGTTTTGGTATCTGTTGCCATCATCGTCATCCTGTCGATTTTTTGCGAGAAGTGGGGGGTGTTTTTTGAGCAGTTTTGGTACGAAGTGAATCAGTCAAATCACGATCGCCTTT
>CAZMZK010000029.1:0-13782 GCA_964570705.1 uncultured Micavibrio sp. | reverse complement strand
TATGAAGTTTGGGGAAGCTCCAAGAAAAATGCCGAAGCCCGTGAACAGTTGCAAGAAGCCGTGCACGAGTTGCGCAAAGTTGCCGCGCGTCTCGAAATTGAAATGGCCGCATCCGAGCGGGATGAGATGACTCAACGTCCGATTCCCGTGCCTCCGCACCGCGCGTCCCGCCCCCGTAACGTAGATATCGGGAATGAGTTACCCGGCTTTATCACCGATAATGGCGCAGGGAATGGCGATGATGACGGGCCACAACCTTCGCAGAACCAAGGAAATCGGCCACAACGCAGTTCGTCAAATGGCCACTCGGGTGGCCCGCGCCGAACTCATACCGGCCCGCGCCGCCAACATTCTGGCGGACAACAAAGTGCTGCACAAGGAGGAGGCTCCGCTTCCACCCCAGGAACATCCCAGCCCGAATAAGACCACAAAAGGGGCCTGAGGCCCCTTTTTCTTTTCCCGGTTTCCGGTCCAAATTCCCGCTTTAAAACGCATCGTGGCGGATATAGCGTGTAATATCATCCGGATCCAGCGGGCTGGCCTGCGTGAAGTCAACCCCGTGACGATCAAACCATGCCTTCACATCCGATAACACAGGGTGCGACAAATCACCGATCAAATGGCGGCGCAACACCGGAATAACCGCCAACAATCCCGTTTTTCCATCACGAATAGCCAGACGTAGGGCCTGACCAATCACCCGACAATGGAACTGGGCCGACAAAACCGGATACCAAGCCAGAAAACTTTCTGTGTCATCCCGATCAAGTTGCGAGGTATAGCGCGCCAAGCATTCTTTGCGCAATTCCAGCGGAACCTCCCGCCGTGCGTCTTCCAACAAATTCACCAGATCATACGGCGCGGGCCCCATCATAGCTCCTTGAAAATCAATCAAACCCGTTTGCTGGATATCCGTCCGCTCCGGAAGCCACATCAAATTTCCCGGATGAAAATCCCCATGCAACATCCGCCGCCGGACCTGTGGCAATGTTTTTTCGATTTTGCGCCAGACAGAGAGATAATCTTCCACAACACCATCGTCCATGGGACGTTTCAAGACCGCGGGCATATACCAATCCACAACACGACGATGCCCTTTATGCACGTGGCTGGCATAGTAATCCGGAAGATCCAGCGCGATGAATTCTGTCTTGTTATAAAGATGCCCCAACGTACGGGTGGCCAATAAATAGTGATCGCGTTCACGCTCGCCGCCCTCTGCGATCAGGCTGGCAAAATCCTGTGATCCAAAATCCTCGACCAACAAAAATCCCAATTCAAGATCGGTGGCATACACTTTGGGAGCCGATAATCCGATATCCCGCAAATACGCCGATATCCGGACAAAGTCTTTTAATTTGTGCCCGGGAATGGATTTGGGGTCATTATCCGGAACGGAATACATGACAATCGCCGTCTGCCCATTTTTTTCAATACGGAAAAATTTACGCGGCGACCAATCCTCGCCGATCGGAGTGCTTGTAGCGCCAGCCCATCCATAACTTTCCAGAAAGTTACTCCGGGACAATTTACTCAAAGGGGTACTCAGTGGTGACATGATCACATTTTACCGTTTTTTGTTGGTTTTACTCTTGGCAGCCATTAATTTCAATGCATTCACATGCTGTTGGGAAGCTTGTTTTTTGCCGACACGCGGGGCAGCATCTTCGGCTCCGAACTTGGCAACATTCACCCCTCCCAACGCCTTTAGCAAATCCAGCGCAAAATCAGTGTCTTTTTTCCCTTTGGCCGCCACTTTTGGTAGCGGCGGCAATTCATCCCCGCGCTCTTTTTTGGCCTTTTGCTGGATGGCTTGCCGCCCGACAGCATGTGCCACAATCCCCGACAAATGCGGCTTCGCCAATGCCAGTAAGAGTTGATTATCCTCTAACGCTTGTGCCGCGATCAAAGCCCGTGCTTTTGTCTCGTTTCCCTTGGCTTTTGCCAAAGCCTCCAGAACACATTTTTGCAAATAGGATTGCGCCATTTCGACTCTCCGTTGTATAAAGAATATGGTAACATGATCCTTATAAATCACAAAGCGGAAAGGCACACCCCCGTATGATATCCCCCCTCTCTCTTGGCGAAATGATTCAGGTTACGTTAACCAGCCTGATGATTGTGATGGCCCTCTTTATCCTGTTTCAGGAAAAAAAGGCCAAAACTCCTCCAGCTCCCACGATGCCATGGATCCGTAAGAGGATTATTACCCTCCTCACCCGCTATGTTCCAAGGGATTCGGCTGTTCGAATGGTTGATCTGGGCTGTGGATGGGGCGGTATGACCGTTTCCATGGCGAAAGCCTATAAAAATGCCACAATCCACGGGTATGAAATCACCACTTTCCCTTATTTGGTCGCCAAAATAACCAGTCTTTTTTTCCTGGGACGGATTCAGATCCACAATTCTAACATGTACAAAGCCGACCTCAGCCAGTTTCAGGTGCTTTATTGTTACTTACCCACCTTTATCCTGACCGATTTACTCCCCCAATTTGCCTCTTTGCGCCCGGGAACCGTGATTGTCACCAGTGGCTGGGCTATTCCCGGCTATACCCCGACCGAGGTCATTTCCGAATCACTTTTCGGGATCAAAATGCCGATTTATATCTATCTGATACCTCCGGCAGATCTCTCGGGCCCAAATTAAAACCGATCTTGTTTCTTTCCACACAACATCCTTAAAACAGCATTGAGGAAAAGAAAAAACCCTGTTATGGTGGTCGGCATAAAATTACTCTGTCAAATCGGATTGTTTATAAAATGACACATAAATCCCTGCTTCTTCTCTCGGCTTTTTCTGCTCTGGCTTTCACCGCATGTACGGGATCCATGAACAGGGAACTGGATGAAAATGCCCGTTACTGGCAACGCAAAGACACGACCGATGCCATTTACCAACAAGGCCCGAAAGCCCAGCAGATGCTGTTTCAGGATATCGCCTCCTGTACCGCGCATATCAATGAACTGGAACGTTTGGGCGCGATCCGCGAAGGCGTTCCGGCGGAAACCTTTGACCAAAAAGGAAACATTATTGATCCAAACTCGCCCGCAGGCCGACTTGGCAATTGGGACAGCCCGAATCGCCAGGGATATATGCGCACCGAATATTACGATTACACGGATTTCGAGGGCTGCATGGACTCCAAAGGATGGGAGCGCACCAAATACAACAACTATAAAACCGTTGACCGTGCACGCGATACCTATCTGGATACCATCGGAGTCGAGCGGTACCGCACGAAAACAGCCGAACGGACACCCCGCGCCGCCTATAACAAATAGGTTATTTACAGGTCTGGTTTATATCGCTTTGGCGTGACGTGGTGTGTCGGACAGTTTGGCCATATAGGCATCAAACGCCGAGCACACAATCCGCACCATGTGTTTGGCCGCAGGATCAACCGTGATCACACGATCTGTCAGGGTCATAAACCCTTCGGCGATAAAATCATCCAAGGCAGCAAAACATCCATCCAGATGATCCACAGGAACGCCGTGACGAATGCACACAGCCCCAACATCCACGGTAAAATCACACATCACACGTTCGATCAGATCACCGCGCAAATGGTCTTCCGCACTCATCGGGCAATATTTTTGTGCGCCCAAACGCCCGTCCAGAATCGCCGCTTCATAATGCGGCATATCGACCGCGTTTTGCACATACCCTTGCGGTAACTTTCCAATGGCGGACGCCCCGATCCCGACCAACGCATCGGTCTGTTCCGTGGTATAGCCTTGGAAATTCCGGTGCAAACAGCCGGATTTGGCTGCGATGGCCAGACTGTCCCCTGCCTTGGCAAAATGGTCAATCCCGATCGCCACATATCCCGCTTGCTGCAATTTTTCCGCACCACATTCGAAAAGATCATAGCGCATCTCTTTATCCGGCAACGCCCCTTCATCAATCAGGCGCATATGCTTTTTCATCCATGGCACATGCGCATAGCCGAACAGGGAAATGCGATCCGGATCCAGAGATAAAGCCTTATCAATGGTCGCAGACATGGTGTCCAATGTTTGGTGCGGCAATCCATAGAGCAAGTCAAAGTTAAAGCGGGTAATGCCGTTCTCACGGAACAGACGCACGGCCTTTTCACTCAATTCGAAAGGCTGCTGGCGATTGACGGACTCCAGAACTGTGTCATCAAAATCCTGAACCCCCAGACTGATCCGGTTGACGCCTTGCTGTGCATAGGTCACGGCACGACCTTCGGTTAAACCGCGGGGGTCGACTTCAATGGCAATTTCCGCCTGCTCATGGAGATGCATGCCCGCCCGAATACGTTCCATCACCTTTTCAAAATCGCAGGAGCGCAGCATCCCGGGGGATCCACCACCAAAATGGATATGATGAATGCGGTGACCAGATGGCAGAATATCCGCCAGCATATCAATTTCCCGCAGCATCAAATGGGCGTAATCTTCGACCGGTGCATAACGTTGGGTCACTTTGGTATGACAACCGCAATACCAACACATTTTGGAGCAAAACGGGACATGGAGATAGAGGGACAAGCTCGCCTGCTCTGGCAACGCCGCAATCCACTGGCGGTATCGGGAATCTTTCGTGGTCGTATCATCTGCCTGTTTAAAATGCGGCGCGGTCGGATAACTGGTGTAACGTGGCACCAGCCGGTCATATTTCAGGATATTCGCCCGCAACTCTGCACTCATGGTTATACACCCGTTTTTCTTTCTGAAAGATCTTCTGTCCTTGGTTTTAACGGATTGGTTTCCGGAACACCATGAAAATTTGCGGCACACAGGCCCCGATACACGGCCAATGTCTTTTCTGCCATTTGTAAAAAGGTAAATTTTTCTTCAAATCGGGCCCGACCGGCCTGCCCCATGTCATAGAGACGGCTCCGATCTGGCAGTAAGGTCTGCAAAGCTTGCAGCAAAGGAGCATCCTGTCCGGCGGGCACCAACCATCCCGTCTTTTGGTGCACCACCGCTTCGCTTACACCCCCGACATGACTGGCAATCACTGGCAATCCGGCCCGCATGGCCTCTAGAATGCTTAAAGGGAGACCTTCCCAATTGCTGATTAATAAAAAAACATCTGCCTTTACCATCAAATCGGGCACATCATCGCGTTCACCCATAAAATTCACCCGATCGGCAAATCCCATCTGATTGACCATCTGGCGCAACTCGAAATCATCCCCACCCCCGACAAGATTTAATATCCAATCCTGATCGAGACATCCCCATAACACGCGCAGCAAGCGAGCATGGTCTTTTTGAGCCCCGACGCGCGCCACCATCACTAAATTCAATGGCCCCGTGGCCTTAACCTGACGCGGAACAGGCGGCAAAAGCGGCATGCCGTTGTGAATGGCCACAATCTTCCGGGGCCCAGCCACAAACGAGCGAATAGCCAGATTGCGGTCAAACTGGCTGACGGTAATAATTTTATCGGTAAACAGGGCCGCCGCCTTTTCAATCAGCCAATACAGCGTACGCGCCACTGGCGACACCCCGACCGTAAAGGCCCAGCCATGCGCTGTAAAACAAACCGGAAGATGCAGGGATTTTGCCGCCAACCGCCCCAACAATCCGGCCTTGGAGGAATGACACGCCACCATATCGGGCTTTACATCGCCCAAGGCCGCGCGAATCTGGCGATACGCCCGTAAATCCTTGCGCGGATCAATCGCCCGTTGCAAATCCGGAATATCAATACAGGGGATTCCCTGAGATTCGAGTAAATCCGAGACTTTACCCAACCAACCGGACACAATAACGGGGTCATGCCCTTGGCCTTTTAACCACAGGCACAAATCGCGCACATGCACCTGTGCGCCCCCATATTCATCCATTCGCGTGATACAGAAAGCTATTTTCATGATAGGAAATCAGTTATAAAAGAGTTTCAGACCTTTGACCAGCAGGAAGACACGAAAATATGACATCTCCCCGTAAAATTGCCCTTCTGGGCGGCAGCGGCTTTATCGGAACACGTTTAAGCTCGGTCTTGCTGCAATCCGGCCATGACGTGACGATCGGTGATATCGCCCCCAGCGCCGCCTATCCCGATATGCGGATGGAAGCCGATGTCCGGACACTGGACTCGGTGATTCACGCCTGTGCCGAATGCGATACCATTATCAATCTGGCCGCCGCTCACCGCGATGATGTGCGTCCGGTATCCCTTTATTACGACACCAATGTCACGGGCGCCCGCATGACCTGTCAGGCGGCTGAAAAATTGGGGATTTCCACCATTATTTTCACCAGTTCGGTGGCCGTATACGGACATCAGGACGGGGAACCGGACGAAACCGCCCCGCACCATCCGATTGGCCCCTATGGCGAAACCAAATCACAGGCCGAGACGGTCTATAAAGAATGGCACGCCAAAGACCCACAAAATCGCAGCCTGGTGATTGTGCGGCCAACCGTCGTCTTTGGACCCACCAACCGCGGCAATGTGCACAATTTGATGCAACAAATCGCACGCGGTTTCTTTGTGATGATCGGCGATGGCAGTAACAAAAAATCCATGGCCTATGTCGGCAATGTGGCGGCTTTTCTGGCACATAGCCTATCCTTGGAAAAAGGCATTCACATTTTCAACTATGTCGATAAACCTGATTTCAGCATGAATGATCTGGTGGCTTTAATCCAGCAACGCACGGGAAAAACATCGTCATCCCTGAAATTTCCGAAAGCCCTTGGCCTGTTGGCAGGAATGGGGTTTGACATTCTGGCCCGCATTCTAGGCCGCCCATTGCCAATCAGTCGCGTGCGTATTGAAAAATTTTGTGCCAATACCGTGTTTCGTGCCGACCGAATCGCCACAACCGGATTCGTGCCCCCCACCGATTTGGAAAAAGCCTTGATCGAAACTATTGATGCGGAATTTTTGCGCGGCACGCCGTCAGAAACCGAATAAAGGCCTCCGATTTCATGGTCAGAAGCGTATGCCCTATCCACACGGCGATCCATGCCCACCCCAGCACAAAATCCGGAATGCCGATTGCAACACCCCCATAGCCAATCGCAGCCAGACACGCCGCATAAATCAAAATCAAGGTCGTGGTCGCCGCAGGTGAAAATCCGGCCGCCGCAAAATGATGATGGAAATGACGACGATCCGGCGCAAACGGAGGACGCCCCTCTTTCAACCGTGCCGCCAATAACCCAAACGAATCCATAATCGGCAGAGCCAGCATCCATGCAACGCTCACAGGATGAATCGCGGAGTGTTGCCCCTGCGACAACGTGATCGCATACCACGCGATCATGACCCCCAGCGCCATACTCCCCGCATCACCCAGAAAAATTCTGGCACGGCATAAAAACGGAGACCGCATATTATAGATCAGAAACCCACCCACGCAGGCCATCAAAACCGACAACTGAAAGATCACCGCGTCATTCTGGATCCAAAAGGCCGCGCCGCATAATCCGGCAAAGATAATCAGGCTCATCCCCCCGGCCAAACCATCGACCCCATCCATCATATTGATAGCGTTCTGGATATACACGACACACGCCACCGAAAAAGGAATGGCAAACACACCCAGTGACATATCGCCAAACCCCAGCAAATCCCCAAGGCTGTAAAGTTGGGCTTTTCCGGCAATCACGACCAGAAAGGCCGCCGTAAAATGAACCGCAAATTTGATTTTGGCGGGAACTTCGTGGGCATCATCAATCAAGCCAACCACCAAAATCAGGCCCAGCGCGGCAATGACTGCCGGAGGCAATGCCCCGTAAATCGCCATCACCGTCAGAAAGACCGAAAAAATAACAAAGCCCCCCAGCGGAGGAACCGGAACATCATGGTGTTTCCGTCCCTGCGGCACATCCACAAACCCCGCCCATCCTGCAAGTTTGCACACCAAGGGGATCAGCAGCGCGACCAGACTGCCTGCCAGCAACGGAATCATTACGAACTGCCCTTAATGCGGATACGTCCGTCCTGTTCGATTCCGGGCTGCGCGACTCCCCGCACACTCATAACCCCGGTCGAATAAGCGGCTGGCACCAGGGCTTCCCATTCCAATTTCCCTTTGGAGACTTCATACCGCACCAATGTCCCGTCAATTTTACTCAAATCATCCAACAATTGTTGCAAGCGCGATGTATGTTTCAACACATCATTCTGGGACATTTCGGCCGCCTTGGCCAAAAGTTGCATACTGGCGTTTTCCGTCTCTGTTTTGACTTTATCCAATTGACGATCAACCAGATTGACCGCGACATATTCAATCGCCAGAAAACCCAGCAAAAGCACATTCACCAGAATTCCGGCCACCAAAAGCATTCTGGCCGTCGCCCGCGCCAACTGCTCACTGCGCAATTGACGATTTTTCCAGGGAACCACATCGGCGACTTGGGGGTTGATGGTGATAAAATTTGTCTCCATACTCTGGATGCGTGGCAAAATGCTCCGTGCCGCACCAAAGAAAATCTGCAACCGCCCCGTTTCCTGATCCCAACGCAAAGCAGAGGCCAAACTGTCTTTCTCGTAAATATAGACAGTTTTTTTATCCCAATGCTCACTGTTGCCGGGCAAAGCCGCCGCCAAAGGACACCAGCTATCCGGCGCAGAGGCCAACGCCGAGGACGGGCACGCCAGATACCACACCTGATGACCTTCGACCGTATACACATAGTGGACTTTTTCGGTCGCGCAAGCCTGCGCCGCCGCGTTCCATACCGCTTCCTCTTCCATACCGGGAATATACGGGATCCCGCCACCGATCAACTCCCCCGGCAAGAAAGGGGTTAAATTATCGATGTAGTAGCGTTCTTCCCCCGATAATTTATCCGCCAAAGAAGGAGATGGCAGAACGCGGGTGCGTGGTTTCTCTTCCTGCGTTTCGGGACGAACATCCGTTTGGGGCTCAGGTCCAGAGTCAGCCCCCAGAGATTCGAAATCGGGCGCTTTCTCTTTTTTTCCCAATAATTTTTTAAGGTCAAACCCTGCTATCATTGTACCCCCTCACCGCCGCCCATGAGACCGCTCATCATACTATCCATACTCATATTCATGACCGTCAGCGCATAGATCGCACTTCCAAATCCGATTGCCAGATATACACCGGTAAACAGAAACGCCATCCAGACAATGATCTTGTGTTTTGTCCGTGCCGATTGCGAGCGTAATTCGGCAATTGATTCCATGATTGTAGCAACCTGTGACAAGTCCGACAAGGAGGCAAGTTCCAAGCGTTCCGAGCGGTTCAACGGTTCGTTGTCCAAGGCCGCGCCCAGCCCCACCCCGCGGGAGAGTTGTTCATTCGCTTTTTCCCAATACCCCGCAACATCCGGTGATGTCGCCGCTTCACCGGACTGACGCAACGTATCACCGATAGCCACGTTACTCCGCAACATGCGCGAGGCCGCAGCCATAGAATCGGCAAAACTCAAATCCCGCATATACCCGCTAATCAAGGGAATCTTACGAACCAAACGGGCCGTTGGCCAATCTTTCTTTCCCTTGTTCAAAAAGAACGACACAAGGCACCACGTCATAAATCCGGCGAAACCAAAGGCCAACCAGATCAAGGCATCCCACGTCAAGGCCAGATTCCCGACCACACGCGTGTATTTTTCAAGGCTTTCCCCATCTTTCGGTGCATTGTCCTTGAACCACCCCAACACCATGCCTTTGCCCCAAAACAACGACTGCACAATGGTAATCACATCAAAAGCCAACCATCCCATGGTCCCAAGAATGGCCTGCGTATTCTTACGTTTCAAGGTAATGGCATTGATCGCATAGGGAATCCCCTCGGACAAACGGCCCGCTTTCTCGCTGGCCGAAATAATCGCCAGGATCGACCGATCAAAAATATTCAGGGCTTGCAACGCATCCATTAAGCCCAATCCTTGGGCCAACGCCTCCCGCGCGGGGGCCAGAATATTTTGCCGTGTCGGATTGGTTTCCGTTTCGATGATTTTCCACAAAGCCACACCAGGAGATGTAGCCGTAGACCGGAACATAATCCCGCGCAACAATTGTACCTGCCACCAACTGGAGCGTGCCAATAAGCGTTCAAGCGGTGTCCGGCTATGAGGACGGATATTCAGAACAAATCCGCCGCGCTGGCGCACGGCTTCACGCACATCCGCCTGACTGGGCATATAAAATGTCTCGGTCACCTTTTTAGGGCCGGAGCGCGATTGATAGGCAATCTGGACAATCCATTGCTGCATAAAACCCCGACAGCCTTTCTTATGTTTCCAGATAATTCAACGCCGATTTCGGATCCACCAAACCGGACACGACCAAATCGACCAATCCATTCCGGCGGGTGTGAACCACCACACCCTCTTCATGCACAATATCGTTCACATTGTGCATAAGGGCTTTATAGACTTTATCCCGCCCACTGGGGCCCAACGTAATCATCAATGCGTCAATCAACAAAGTCCGGCCCGAAATGCCTGTCCGATTACACAAATCACATCCACTGGTATTGTGACGACGCACAATCAAAGACGGATCAATCCCCAAAGCATCAATTTCGTGTTTTTCCAATGCATCGACCGCGCGGCCCTGATGCGCACAGCCCTGACACAATGTTTTCACCAAACGTTGGTTGATAATACACCGCACCTGTTGGGACAGCGTAAAGGTGGACGCCCGTTCTTTGTCGGACGGCATCAGGGATTTTAACCGCTCGAATGTCTGGACAGCAGTATCCGCGTGCACCGTGGAAATCACCGTGTGACCGGACTCAGCCGCCTTTAGGGCCGTTTCCACCGTATCCGAATCCCGCAATTCCCCGATCACGATATAATCCGGATCATGACGCATCGCGGCACGGATCAAATCCCCGAATTCCCCGCCCTTCATACCGGATCGCACCTGCCATTGTGTGGCATAGCGCAATTCATATTCAATCGGGTCTTCGATCGTCAGAACATGTTTCCGTCGCCGGTCAATTTGTTGGATACAGGCATACAGGGTTGTGGTTTTCCCCGATCCTGTCGGACCGGATAAAATTACCAATCCGCCGCCCCCTTTAATTTCCGGAGACAAAGACTGGGCCAGATAATCCCCGACATCCTGATGCCGTTTGAATAATTCATCAAACCCTTTTAACGAGGCCCGATCCAACAAACGCAATGTCAATTTTTCGCCATCCTGCGCCTGTGGCCCTGCGGCAACCCGCACGTCAATCACCCGTCCTTGCCAGGTAAAGCTGAACCGTCCGTCTTTGGGGGACACACGATCACCAAAGTTCATCCCCGCATCCCGTTTGATCAATGTGGTCAAACGCGCCATGGCATCCGGCGGCAATAAATGCACGGGGACCAAATCCCCGTCAATCCGGTAACGGATCCAATTCGGCACAGACAGATTGTTATCCTGCAACAAGTGAATATCGGAGACCCGCATTTGCAGAGACTCGGCCAACATATCGCGAAGGAACTGGTTTAACAAAATCCCGTTATCGGTATCCGCCAACCATGACGACAATGTTTTTTCCGTCCGGTCTGCCGACAAATCATGGACCGCCCGCATAGTTTGCAACAATTCCGCACGATCCCAGATTTCCGTTTCAATCCGCGAAACCAATAATCCGCTTCGGTTGGCTGTTGAAATCAGAGCCTCTATCTGACGGGGCGTTAATTCCTGTAACGGAGCAATTTTCAACACGCCATCATACAACCCAATCAAATGGATATTCAACGGCAACCAGGATTGCACCGGCAGAATGGACCGCAATTGGTCCCCGTTCGCATGTTCGCGTACGCTCGACTTTTCGGTGAATTCTTCCTCACGCGATACGGGCGTTCCCGCCAAATCCAACAATTGTTCCGTGGACCGCACAACCCCCAGATCCATGAGCATAGGGCGTTCGCGCTGGACCATATCCAGATAACGATCCCGCCCTTCACTGGCTTTCATCTTCCGGCGATCTTTCCAGCGTCTTTCGACCCCTTCAGGCGAAGGAGTCGCCTCTTTCTTCCGGCGATCCCATGTAGGCGATGCCTCCCCGGACGCACCTTCCGGAGACAGTTCAGAACGACCATGAGGTGGTAAGTTCTGTTCCATGTTATTTTCCCGTGGTTGTCGTGGTGGACGCACCGGATGACGATGTGGTCGTAGATGATTTGCTCGACGAGGATGTCGTACCGGACCCCGACGACGTTGTCGATGTGCTGGAGACACGGCTGGTGGCGGACAAGGATTGGTCAAATAAAATCCGGACACGATCATTGCCATTCAGGAACTCAACCCCTGTATCAATGATATTGACCTTCCATTCCATGCCACCCAAAACCACGTTTTTCCCATGCGAAATAACGCGGCTTCCGCCCGGTCCATTGATAACCGCTTTCGATCCGGACAAGGATGTAATCACAAAACCTTCCAATGCCTGCCGTTTCTCCTGGGTTTCAATCTCACGTTTCAAAGGCCCATGATCTTCGACCACAACGGCTTTTGTATCTTTGTTGACCGCCATATTCGAGGTCCCGCGAATCGGCAATACCAAAACCCCCCGCGCTCCATCATGCGCAATACGCACATCGTCCAGAATTTCGCCTGTGCGAACCGGCGACCATGTCACTGTCAACGGACAGGCTTCAATCGGTTTCAGAACGGTATTGGCTTTGCATCCGGTATTCGCAATGGTCAATCCTTTGTCCGAACTTCCAATACTGATATTCTTGATCTGCATATCCTGATCGCCGACATTGACCAGAGAGACCGTCATCGATGCTTCGTTGGTAATGGTTTCGAAATTGATTTCTTCCTGCGACGATACCAACAAACCCAACCCCGGCACCGCATCAGGGAATATGTCAGCTTTTTTGACGGTCTTTGGCTTATAATCGCCCTTCAGATTGACACTCGCCACACGTGTTGGCCCATCATGCTGCACCACCAGCACCCCGTCCGATTGACCGGCGGCCAGAGGTGACCATGTCACTGTTGCCATACAGGCTTGCCCCGCCTCCAACTTCTGGCAATCATTTGACAATGTGTAACCGGATTGTTCGGAGGCCTGTACCTCGACTTTCTGGACATTGATTGGTTGTGACGTCACGTTGCGCAAAATCACCGATTTAACCAAAGGACGACTGGACTCAAGCGATCCAAAATCAACCTCGTTCGGAATCATTTCAATATCACTTAACAACACATCCGTCTTGTCATCGCCTGCGGTCACACTCCCGAGCAAAGCCGCCGTGACAATTTTTGATTTCCCGCTGTGGCGCACCAACATTTCGACACGCCAGTTCCCGACTTTTAATCCCTTCACCGAGACAACCACCGCGCATTCGGCTCCGGCAGGAATAGCATCTTTGGCCGTCACGCATTCATTCAAAGCAACTTCGGCCCCAACCGTCGATGACGGATACAGATTGATATCCCCGACCCGCAATTCTTGTCCGGAATCATTGCGGAATTTCACCACCACCTGACTGATGGAACCCACCGTAATATCTCCGGCCTTGGTTTCGGCGACAACAGGCGTTAATCCCGTTGTTGCCCCCGCCTTTGCGATGGTCCGATCCACAGGATCTCCCAATGCATTGGTGGCATGCGCCAAACCGGATCCCGCACAGAATCCAACCAGAAGAAGCATTCCCAACACAGCCGTTCTTTTTATCAGTCCGGATACCATATTTGTCACTCTGCTATTGCCCCAATGTATCATAATCAACCGTTACGGATGGATCCGTTTTCGTACGCAACACCGGTGTTTTTTTGCCCTGCGCCGCTGCAGGTGCAGGCTCTGTCTTCGGAGCCGCGCCCTCCTCCACCACAGAAGCAAGCGGTTGAATTTCCAAAGAAGATGGA
>CAZMZK010000028.1:0-13895 GCA_964570705.1 uncultured Micavibrio sp. | reverse complement strand
GC
Source organism: uncultured Micavibrio sp. (assembly GCA_964570705.1). Lineage (GTDB taxonomy): Bacteria > Pseudomonadota > Alphaproteobacteria > Micavibrionales > Micavibrionaceae > UBA1573. The sequence continues at coordinate 13,893 of CAZMZK010000028.1, read as the reverse complement.
AACAAATCCCACAAACAGAATTGATTCATACAGTGTTCCAACGGGCGGACGTTCCATCAGATAAATACGGGTGGCCAGTCCTCCCCCCTGAAGCAACACAGCCCCCAACAGCACGATATATCCCAGACGATAAAACAGACGGTGCCGTCCTGCGATAAACAATAATCCCAGGGCCAGGGCCGCGGCAAAGACAAAAATGGCTGTGGTGAAGGGCGCGATCTGATTATAGGTGACTTCAAACGCCATGCGGTCAAAGCTCGTGCGTTCGGATGTTGTCAGATCATTTAGAGTCTGTGTCCACAAGGCCGCATCCTGCTTCTGCCATGCGTGGGACAGAGCCGCCCATTTTTCCAGGGTCAAGGTTGTGGCGGGACTGGATTTTCCATCATTGATCAATTCCCATGGGCTGGCCCAATCTTCCGCCTGTGCGGTTGGAATGACACGGAACAGGGTATTATTTTCTCCGGCATCGCCGATGGTGCGGATTTGCCAGCCAAGCGTCACCAGATTTTGTTCCATGCGGGTATAGGTCGCAGGATTTTTGCCCTTTTTCGTCATGATGCTGCGGATTTTTTCTTCCAGATCCGGTGCAACTTTTTTCAGGGCAAGAAACGTAACGGGATCCGTTGCGCTCAATCCGGCTTTGCTGCGCCATTCGGGCGGCACCATCACGTTGAGCGGCAAGATAGAGGAAAAACTGCGCAACAAAAATGTGTATTCCAGTGCATTTTCATGCAGGGCCAGAAGATCTTTCTGGTCGGCATTTTGTTGTTTGGCCGGAATGTCCATCAGATCAGACACCATGGGTTTTGTTTTTTCCAATCCACCAACCAATTCGGCGTAGCTATAGAGCGGTTTGGCGCGTTCTTCGAGTCCCATCAGGTGACGTGTGGTGGCATTTTCAATCAGGAAAATTTTTTGATCGGCGGATTGGGCCGGATCAAACACTGCTGTGGCCAACCACTGCATTGCATCCATATCGGGAAGCGTGTCTTTTTTGGCAAAGCGCGCCAATTCGAACCGCGCAAAGCTGTCGATGGGTTTTAATCGCCCGTCTTGCAAAATCGGCAATTGGGCAAATGTGGTCATCGGCAGAGGAGACGATACAGCCGGAGTGTCTGCGGCCCGTGCCGTAAACGACATCATGACGACGCCCATCATGATGGCACAGACAGTCAGAAAGACATGAGGAAGATAGTTACGCATGGGAAGCCTGCTTTCTGCCGAGGCGGAGGCCTAAATGCAAGATCAATCCGAAGGCAATGATGATGGTGGCGATATAGGGGAAGATGCGTCCTTTGTTTTCGACAACGGTCAGAATTGTATAGGGCTTGTCGCCCGACATATCAAAAGAAGATTGATAGAGTGTATAGCCACGATAGCGCAAAGGCTGATTCATCTGGATCAAGGCTGGCCACGAGGTCGCTCCATCCGTCACGATAATTTTCGATTGAAAGGCGCGGGCCATATCGGTGCCGGGATGGAAATCCTCGGTGAATTTTTCCAGAGTAATGGTAAATGGCAGGTCATGTGTGGCGCGTTCGATGGCAATGGTATAATCAACGGGGGCGCCGCTTTGGGGGTCGGTCGCTGTGATGTGTGGCGGTTTGGGAAATTTGTCAAAGGTCAGATATTTTCCATTCTGATCCTCTTCTTCATTCCCTGCTTCATTCCCCGCCGCATTCTTCCCGGCACCGGTCACGATAAATTCGATCCCTGTCATATTTTTTTCATCTTGCGGATCTTTGTCTTTGGGGACGAGTTGCATAAAGCGGCCCGGGCGGTGCCAGCCATCCTGATCATCTTCCGGACGCTTCGTGATGCCACAATTGTAACAGGCCTTGGTGATGGTGATCTGGAATGGAAAGGCAGGGGATGACACGGTTGCGTGAGAGGCCTGTGTCGAAAGGGTTTCATAAGGGGTCACAAACACCCGTGTGTCCCCTTTTTTCACGACCAGAACACGTTGGTGATAATCTTCGATGGTTGCGCTGCTTGCGCCTTCTTGCACCATCAGATACCCCTCTTTGGAGGTCACATAGGACAGCAGGCCGCCGACAATCAGGATCAGAATGCCAAAATGGGTGATGATGGTGCCAGAGCGTTTCCATGACCACTCGCTTTTGAACAGAAATTTTGCCAACAGGTTGATAAACAAAATCGATATCAGAGTAATCCCGCCGGGCAGGGGCACAAATCCGAATGTATAGACATAGGACGCAAAATAGGTTTGTTGCGATGTCAGAATGCCAATGTCTTTTTGGGCAATGGTTCCGACCACCAACAGGATCATGAAAAACGGCATCACCCAGAATAAAATATCCGGTGACGCCAAACGAAGGGCAAATTTTTTAAGTGGGTGCAGGTGCGAAGACATAGTCCTTATTTATATCAAAGGACCAAGGCTTCCAACCCCAAAAATGGTGAAATTTCTATCTGCCCGGAGGATGGATCAGGCAATTCCCGCTTTTAACAATTCCTGAATACGGATCAGGCCAACAACCTTTTGGGAATCATCGGCGACAATCAGCGATGTAATCGGGGATTTCGCCGAGGTCAGCATAATGTCCAAAGCTTCGGCGGCCAATAAAGAAGCCGGAATGGTGCGCGGATGCGCGCTCATAATATCCGATACTTTGCGCGACAATAAATCGGCCGACATATGGCGTTTCAAGTCACCATCGGTGACAATCCCGATCAAGCTGTTATCCGCGCCGACCACAATCACCGATCCCAAATTCTTTTCACTGAGCGTGATAATCACCTGATCCATGGTGGTATCGGGTGAGACGAGCGGCAAGTCATGGCCAGAAACCATCAGATCCGACACTTTGCGGAGTTTGGCTCCCAATTTTCCACCGGGATGCCAGACACGGAATTGTTCGGCGGTTAATCCCATCCGTTCCAAGAGGGCCATTGCAATCGCATCTCCCAAAGCCAGCATCATGGTGGTGGATGTGGTGGGGGCCAATCCGTTCGGGCAGGCTTCGGGAATTTTTGGCAGGATCAATGCAATATCGGCATGTTGGGCCAACGGGCTTTCGGCATTGCCTGTCATCGCAATCAACGGAATATGAAAGCGTTTGGCATAGAGGGTCATATCCGTTAATTCGGCATTGGTGCCGGAATAGGATAACATGATAATGACATCGTCTTCGGTAATCATCCCCAGATCGCCATGGCTGGCTTCCCCCGGATGAATGTAATAAGACGGCGTAGCGGTCGAGGCCAGAGTGGCGGATATTTTGCGGGCGATATGGCCGCTTTTGCCAATTCCGGCCACAATCAAACGTCCACGACCTTTGTCTTTCATGGCCTGAATGATTGCGATGGCGTCCACGAATTTCTGATCAAGGGATCGCGCAAGGGCGTTCAGCCCATCAATTTCTGTGGCAATCGTCCGACGGGCCGAGGCCAGATCATCGTGTGTTCCGGAAGCCAATGTGATTGCAGCGTTCGCCATGTGTCAGATCCTTTTAGGAGTTATGCGCAAAAATATCGATCTCTGGCCAGCCAATCAGATCCAGTTTTGCCCGCGTGGGCAGGAAATCGCAACAGGCTTGGGCCAGTTCGGCACGGCCTTCGCGCGCCAGAATAACGTCCAGCTTTTCTTTCAAGCGGTGGAGATACAAGACATCACTGGCGGCATAGGCTTTTTGCTCTTCGGTCAGGGTAGGCGATCCCCAATCGGAGGATTGTTGCTGTTTGTTCAGCTCGACTCCTAACAGGTCGCGGCACAGCTCTTTCAGCGAGTGTTTATCGGTAAAGGTGCGCACCAACCGCGAAGCGATCTTGGTGCAATATACAGGGGTGCAGGTCACGCCCAGATAGGCTTCGATCGAGGCCAGATCAAAGCGGGCAAAATGAAACAGTTTCAAAATGCTCTGGTCGCGCAACAAACGTTTCAGATTCGGCGCGGCATAATCGCTATCTGGCCCGAATTGCACAAGATGTGCGTGGCCATCGCCAAAGGATAACTGGACAAGGCACAACCGGTCACGGGTCAGGTTCAACCCCATGGTTTCGGTATCAATGGCAACCGACGAACCAAAGGGCAGATCGGCTGGTAAATCATTCTGATGTAAAAATATGGTCATGTATGTGGGATTAAAGTGTTTTGCCGGAATTTTCAAGATATTCGCGACATAAACTTTAAATTAACCATTTGGACGCATTATAGAAAACAACACAGCCACCCATGACAGAGGGGCCCATAAAAAAGAAGAGGTGTACTATGCAAGTCAATATCAAGGAATTCATTGAACAGGCGGGGTTGGACGAGCCCTTTTATCCCGGGAAGCGGGTCGTAAAATTATGCCCACAGCCGGGCGAGTATAAAAGCCATTGTGTGGTGTATGATTGGCGGGATGTTTCCACCATTCGTATCGAGGTGATGGCAGGATTGAGTGGGCGGGCGTTGCCGGCCAATGATCTGGCCAAATATCCGGTCAGTTTTCAGGCGCCGACCTTTATCGAGATTGATGTAGAAAGCGGGGAATTGCGCTCTGTCGAACGGACATCTGACGAAGAGGAAGAGACAGGATCCGGATCGACTGGAAAATCAGGCGGGGGAAAACGCCCTGCGCAGAAGAAAAAATCCTTGAGCCAATCGATGCTCTCGTTTGCGTCGGCCGTGGAAGGGCTTTTGCCGGATGCCGGTACGATCAGCAAAATCGTGATTATGGGGAAAGATATCGCAAAGGACGCCTATCAATCTGTCACGCATAAATTCTTTACCCAAATCGAACATGCAAAAATTTCGGCCACGGATTTGATGGCGGCGGCTGGAAAACTGGTGACCAAATTTACGCCACCTGCGTTCTTGAAACCCAAAGGGGACGAGGACAAAGTCTATAAATACAATCGGGAAAAGAACGAAGTTATGTTCACCGGTATGATGCCGGGTTGACGTTGGTGTCAACGCCCACCTCTTTTTTTGGGAGACCCGCCATGTTTGGCGGGTTTTTTTTGAAGCTTCTATTCCTTCTTTAATCGTCCTTTGCCGCGCTGCGGGTAGGCCACTTGTCGGGCGCGGGCAATCACCAGGGCATCTGCTTCAACGTCTGCAGTAACCGTGCTGCCCGCCGCAATATAGGCTCCATCCGCAATGGTCACGGGTGCAATCAAGGAGGCATTGGATCCGATCATCACATGGTCACCGATCACGGTTTTGGATTTGTTTTTTCCATCATAATTGACCGTAATCGCGCCACACCCGAAATTCGAATGCGCTCCCAATGCGGCATCACCGATATACCCTAAATGGTTAGCTTTGGCACCGGTTCCAATTTTGGCATTCTTCACCTCGACAAAATTGCCGATTTTGGCATCTTCCCCGATATCCGCCCCTGGCCGTAAACGGGCAAAGGGGCCAACCACGGCACCGGAACGGATGACCGCCCCTTCGATATGACAGAATGGACGAATATCGACACCGGATTCAATCGTTACACCCGCGCCAAACACCACGTTCTGCCCGATCACAGTATCGCGGCTGATCTGCGTGTCGGGCGAGAAATAAACGGTATTGGGATCCAGCAACGTGACACCCGAATCCATCATGTCTAGACGTTTTTGGTGTTGCCACGCCATGTCCAGTTCAGCCAATTGCGCCCGCGAATTGACCCCGCGGAGTTCATAATAATCTCCGCGCACTACTCCGGATGGACGCCCGCTGTCTGACATGATTTTGGGAATATCGACCAGATAGAATTCTCCTTGGGCATTTTTGTTATTCAGCTGTGCCAGATACCCTGCCAAGCCATCCCCATCCATCACCATCAGACCGCTATTGACCAGACGCACGAGTTTTTCATCCTCCGTCGCATCTTTTTCTTCGACGATCCGCGCCAAGGTGCCATCGGCGTTCTGAAAGATCCGGCCATATCCGGTGGGGGATGGGGGAACCATCGCCAGAACAGTTGCCCCGAACCCTGCACCATTCCGGTGATGCGCCACCAGGGCGGCCAAGGTTCCGGTTTTTACCAAGGGCACATCTCCGTACAGTACCAGAATATCGCCTTTAAAATCTCCCAGCTGCGCCATAGCAGCCTTAACCGCATCGCCAGTACCTAATTGCTGCACCTGAATGGCTGTTCGATGTGGCGCGACCGCAGCGGCAACATTCTCCATATCAGGGGCCACCACAACCACGATGTGTGCAGGATTCAACCCCTCTGCGGCGGCCACACAATGACGGATCATCGGTACACCGGCAATCGGGTGCAACACCTTTGGCAGATCGGACTTCATGCGCGTGCCCTTGCCCGCCGCCAGAATCACAACGGCCAGATCTTTGGCAACAACAGGGGGAAGAGAGGAAGAGTGATCGGTCATTTTTACGCTTACAGACTGTGTCATAATGATTTATTTGCTATTTTGTTTTCTGAATGTGTTTAAATTCTTACAAGGCACACGTCACACCATATTGCGAGAGATTGCAACGGATTTATTGTCTGTCCCATTCCGGTACGTATAGATTTTGGCAGGGAGGAGAGAATAGGTCTCTACCGGCTGTCCAGAACCTGATAAAAGATATAGCTATTGCTCAGGGGACCGCCGGAAATGGCAGAGCCAGAGGCAGATGTCACTTTGAGACATGCGGAGGTTTGACCGTTAAAGACAGCACCGGATACCGGCGTGGGTGTCGCGTTATAACTTCCGGTAAATTTATTGGCGGTGATGCTGGCCACGACGGGTGGGGTTCCTGTGTTTCCGTAAAGGCCGATCATTCGGTTTATCTGGTTGCAGACCGCTTCGGACACACCTGGTAAAATCCCTACCAGATCTGCCTGGCTTGTGCCGATATCCTGAATGGCCAGATCTCCTGTAAAGCCCCAATCTGTGCTCTGATTGGTGTCGGAGGACGGGGTTTCCCATTCTTTTCCGCCACCATCATAGGCAAAGATTTTGCACTCATCACTGGTACAGACGGGGTTGGTATACCCGGCCACGTGGTCATTTTGAAAACTGATATGATCTTCGGCAATCCGGCGCAAGCGTAAACGGGCTGTGGCTTCGGACAGGCTGTTGCCCATGTCGATCACCTCTGCGGACACCAGACGGATTTTTTCGGATGAAAGCGCTTTTCCGTCGTTGCGTTGTTGCGAAAGCGCATAGCTTAATGCGGCAAACAAAACGATACAGATCAGGATCATAAAAAGAGCTGATCCGCGTGCGTCGGAAGAGGAAGAAACACAAAAAGAGGGAATCATCATAAAACCCAGTGTACACGGAATTAGCGAAGAAACATCCGGAATTCTTGTTCATGACTTTTGGGAATATGAACCGGAATATGGGTTACCCCATGGGCGGCCAGAGTCAGAAACAGATCTTTTCCCGAACCAATTTCAATATTATCCATAATACCAATCCCCAGAACCGGACGATCCAGAAGACGCTCTTCTGCAATCGCGGTTTCTGCAATCCGCCGTTTGGCTACAACCGGATCTGTCATCTCCGAAATGGCTTTGATTCGTCCCTCGGAGGTGAGCCATTCATGCGCGAACAGGGAGGTCTGCCAGCTTGCCAGAACGGGGGCCACTTTCACCTCGACACGCAGAAAACGATCTTCCCGATCTTTCAAGGCAGGGTTGTCGCGGAATCTCTCGGGGGACAGATTATCGGATATCATTCTTGTTCACTCCATCTGGACTTTTTGTCCTTTGCAGTTTATAAAAAGAGGACAAAGAAAGTATTAAGATCATGACCTGCGCCTCTGTTTGTTCCGATTCCTCTGTGTCCTCTGTATCGTCCCCGATTGTGGTGGATCGCTCTGTGTCTGCTGTTAAATGCAATGGCGGAAACGGCGCGCTGGGTCATCCGGAAGTGTATTACACCTTTGGAGATGCTCACGAAGTCACCTGCGACTATTGCGGGCAGAAATTTGTGAAACCGGCGTGACCTATTATAAAGCCCGACTCGTACGTGATCCCGTATCAGGGGGAGGTTTTCGGAAACAGTTCCATAAGAGACGCGCCTCTTTTGCTCTGGTGCGGGGTGGTGGCGGCGTTTGTCCACGCCCAGATTTGTTCGGCCTTGTTGTTCAACAATCCAATATAGATAATGTCTGACAGCAAGGGATATTGCGGCGTGTTATCCAGAACGATGGGCGTTTTGTCATTGGCCGTGATCGGGCGCAATTGCAACAACAACGTGGCGTCCCCATTCAGAGCCAACCGGCTATAGACAATATCGGCTTCGGGTTTTGTGAGGTTGATAGTTTGGAAAAGTTCGATGTCATTCACCAACATTGCAATGGGGTACGGTCCGAACACGACCGGAAAATAAACAGGGGGGCTTTGCAAGGTGCGCAGAGTTAAAACCGCGCCCCTGTCCTTGGTTCGTTTGAACAGGGTATTGATCTTGACCCGCACGATCAGATCCGATTTATCGGGCGAAAACCCTAGATATTCGGCGTGATATTTGCTTTCGGTTTTTGTGAGATAATCGTTTTGGACGGCAGGATCCAATGATTGATAGACCTTTGAAGATTCAATAACCTTTTTGAAATCCGGATAGGTGCCGGATAATTTCAAGAAGGCCATGCCGATCTGTTCGGTCGTGGAGGCGGGCCGTGTTATGAGTTTGCTGTCATAAGGCGTAGTGGAGGGGGTGTCCATGGTTTGTGCGATAGCCGGAGCAGACACCAGAAGCATCGAAAAAATCCACCCCAATAGCTGTTTTTTTAACACGATCATCCGGCCCATCCTTGCAGCGCGTTGCATTCGGTACTAGTGTACCCTGTGTTATGAAAGAAAAAAAGCCCTGCCATTCGCCAAAGCTTTCACATTCTCGCAAACGTCCGTTAAAAGAGGATGAACGGGTGCTGTGGAATCACGTGACACAGGATGTTGCGCCTCTGCCATCGCGTGAGGGAACATTTTCAGAGGAGCAGGACAGCACTGAAGTATTTTCGGAACCGCCTATATCTCCGGTTATTCCCACGCCACGGCGGAAAAAATTTGTTCCTCATCCGGAACCTTTTGGCCAAATATTGACCTCTCCCTCTCCCACACCCCCGTCATCTGCACCCTCTTCGCGGCAGATGGACCGCAATTTGCAGAAGAGCTTTGCCAAAGGGGAATTGCCCGTTGACGGTCAGATTGATTTGCATGGATTAACATTGGATCAGGCCCATAAACGCTTTCTGGCGTTCTTGCACAGCAAGATTCGTACAGGGGCACGGTTTTTATTGGTGATTACAGGCAAAGGCACATCTGTCAGCGATCCCCTGTTCCGAGGGCATCACACCGAAGAACACCATGAAGGGCGGGGGATTATTCGCCGGAATTTGCCGCATTGGTGCGACGATCCTTCGGTCAAACCTTTTATTCTCCAAACGCTGCCTGCGCAACCGCATCACGGCGGGGCCGGATGCACCTATATTTTGCTGCGCCGGAAACGGTCCTGATAAAGAACAAGATAAAGAACAAGATAAAGAACAAGATAAAGAACAAGATAAAGAACACAGCACACGAAGGGATTTGTGGGCAAATTCCCAGCTAAAACTTGAATCATTTTATCTGACATAGGCAATAAATCAGGGGATGACGTGCGAGAAAGAAAAACTCTTTGCGGCCTCTGCGGATCCTTTGCGGCCTCTGCGTGAAGCACTTTTTCTTGAAACGCAACGGACGCGACGGACACAAAGTCTTTTGTATGAAAAATTTTCTCCCCTATCCCCTCAAAAACTTGACAAGTAGGATATTATTCCTTATTTTGAAACGAAAAAACATAAACAAAACAGAATGCTTATGATCGTTTTATACCCCACACCCCGCCACAAATAACCCGCCTACGGCAAAAAAATGACCCGTATAAAACGGGTCATGCGCATTTTTTAAACATATCACAGGTACGTGACGCTTAGATCTTCTCGACTTGGGCGAATTCCAGTTCGACAGGGGTTGCACGACCAAAGATCGATACCGATACTTTGACGCGGCCTTTTTCCTCGTCGATCTCTTCGACCATCCCTTCAAAGGTGGCAAAGGGACCTTCCATGACTTTGACCTTTTCGCCAATGTCAAAGGTGATGGCGGCGCGTGGTTTCTCGATGCCCTCTTGCAATTGGGTCATCAAACGGGCGGCCTCTTTTTCGCTGATTGGCACAGGGCGATTGCCCCCCCCCCAAGAAACCGGTGACTTTGGGCGTATCTTTGACCAAGTGCCAGATTTGATCCGACATATCCATCTTGGCCAGAACATAGCCCGGGAACACTTTGCGTTCGGAATTAACCTTCTGACCGCGTTTAATTTCCACAACCTCTTCGGTGGGAACCATAATATCTTCGATACGGTCTTCGATTCCCTGTTTTTGGGCTTTTTCACGAATAGCTTCGGCAACTTTTGCTTCGAAACCGGAATAAACGTGCAATACATACCAACGTGCAGCCATAATGATGTTCCTCTTCTGCGCTTATAAACGAATTAGCTGGCCAAACCCAAAACGAGCCGGACAATAAATGACAGGATCTGATCTGCTGCGAACAAAAAGACCGAGGCAATCACGACCATGACAAACACAGCAATCGTGCTGGCGATGGTTTCCTGACGGGTGGGCCATGTCACGCGCTTTGCTTCGGCGCGAACCTGTTTCAAAAAATCGATCGGGGCAAATTTCGCCATCTTGTTTTTCCTTATAACGTTCCATTATCCTACCCAGTGGGTCGTAACCGCGTTGAGCGATTTTAAACGAACCAAGGAGTGAGGGGAATATCCTTTATGTATCCAACTTAACGTGAAAAAGCAAGTGGAAATCGCCCTATTGAAAGAGTACTATCCCGCCATGAAGCAAAAAACCATTCTATTCGCTGTTTTTCTGGGGGCCGTGGTGGCTGGACTTGTCATTCCGGCTTTTTTCCTGACCAAAACGGTAACCGTCGCCAAACCCCATATTGGATCGGCTGTTGAAGCCATTTACGCCACCGGCACGGTCGAGCCAACGATTATGGTGCCCCTTGCCCCGCGCAGTGCCGCCCGTATGACAGAATTGGTTGCCCAAGAAGGCCAGTCAGTGAAAAAGGGCGATATTCTGGCGCGTCTGGAAGATAACGAGCAACAAGCCGATATCGCCAACCTGACCGCACAACTCGCCTTTGCCGAAAGCGACTTTCAACGCAAAGAAACCCTGTATAAAACCAGATCCACCAGCCAGAATATTGTTGATGCCGCCAAAGCCCAGCGGGACAGTCTGGCCGCACAATTGGACAAGATCAAAGCCCAGGCGGGTTATTTCTCACTGGTCGCGCCGGCTGACGGGGTCATTATTCGCAAAGATGGCGAAGTCGGAGAGCTGATTCCGGCGGGGCAACCCGTCTTTTATATGTCCTGTTGCGCTCCGTTACGCATTACGGCCGAGGTCGATGAAGAAGACATCCCCTTGGTGAAAGAAGGGCAGGAGGTTCTCATCCAGTCGGATGCGTTCCCCGATCAGGTCTTTCATGGCAACGTGGCCAGCATTACCCCGAAAGGCGACCCTGTCGCGCGCAGTTATCGCGTCCGGATGACATACGATGCGGCGGCAACACCGCTGATGATCGGCATGACGGCCGAGACCAATATTCTGGTTAAAAAAGCAGATCAGGCAATGCTGTTGCCGGCAACGGCGGTCGGATCCGGCAATCGTGTGCAAATCGCCGCAAACGGGGTTGTCCGGACTGTTTCCGTGCAAACAGGCATTAAGAATGTGGAGCAAATTGAAATTACCTCCGGACTGCAATCCACCGATGACGTCATTATCCCCTTTCACCCCGATATAAAAGATGGGCAAAAGGTCCGGACCCAGAATTACAAAGCCCCTATTTCCGAAAAGGTGGCAAAATAATTATGCGGCTGTTGGTCTTCATCGCCTTGAAGCATCTGTTGGCCCGCAAACGGCAAAGCCTTGTCTCCTTGATGGGCATTATCCTCGGGGTGGCGTTCTTTCTGGCAATTTCGTCGGTGATGCAAGGATCGGAGCAGGATTTTATCCGCCGTCTGGTGGACAATTCCCCCCATATCACGATCAGTGACGAATACCGCAATCCACGGATCCAGCCCACCGAGAAAGCCTTTAAAGACGGGCTGGTTACGATCCGCAATGTCAAACCCTTGACCGAGACGCGGGGCATTCGATCCTATGAGAAAATCCTCTCTCTTTTGACATCGGAAGAGGGAGTTGTGGCGTCTCCTGTTCTGACGGGCGAAGGGATCATCAGTTACGCCGGACAGGAAAAAGGGGTCACCCTGAACGGGATGATTCCCCAGGAAATCGACAAAGTCTCCACCATCCGGAATTATATGATTCAGGGAAATCTCGATCGCCTTTTCGGAAATCCGGACGGGATTCTGGTGGGGGCCACTCTGGCCAAAAACCTGTCGTTAAAACTCAATGACACAATTACGATTGTCTCTCCGAATGGCGAAGTGCGCCGTTTCAAGATTGTCGGGATTTTCCAGACAGGCCGCGCGGGGTATGATCGCGGACAAGCCTTTGTCAATTTGAAACGCGTTCAATCCTTGCTGGATCGGCCGAACCGGATCAATTCCATTCTGATTAAGCTGGATGACCCACAAACCGCCCTGATCAAATCCAAAGAGATAGAAGCCAAGATCGGTTACAAAGCCGAATCATGGCAGGAACAATCAGCCGATTTGATGAATACACTCAGCATCCGGAATAAAATTATGTACACGGTGGTGTCGGCCGTGTTGATTGTGGCGGCCTTTGGTATCTACAACGTCATTTCCACCGTGGTCATGGAAAAACACCGCGATATTGCCATTCTGAAATCCATGGGATTCCAAAGTGAAGACATTCGGCGCATTTTTCTGATACAGGGGGTCTTGTTGGGGATTGCCGGAAATCTGGTCGGATTGCCCATTGGAACGTTATTCATGAAAGCCTTGGGGCATATTCAATTTAAACCTCCGGGAAGTTCGGAAATGGTTGCAATGCCCATTTCATGGGGGTGGGAACAATTTGCCATTGCCGCCGCGTTTGCGTTGGCAGCGGCCATCCTTGCGGCCTATTTGCCCGCCCGCAAAGGATCCCAACTTCTACCCGTTGATGTATTACGGGGGGGATCGTGATGCCAGATTCTTCACGCCTACAAAAACCTGTGATTCTCCGCACTGACCATCTGGGGAGGATTTTAACAACCGAAGAGCTTCCTGTAACTCTGGTCAAGGACGCTTCGGTTGACATCCGGACCCATGAATTTACAGCCATCAAAGGGCCATCGGGATCGGGGAAGTCGTCGTTGCTCTACCTGTTGGGCCTGTTGGACACCCCGACATCCGGACGAATCTTTATCGATAATATTGATATTACCGATTACTCCCCGCACCAATTGGCACACATTCGTCTGGAACAGATGGGGTTTGTTTTCCAATTCCACTTTCTGTTGCCGGAATTTACAGCGTTGGAAAATGTGACCATGCCGATGCGTCGCCTTGGCAAATACAAAGACGCCGCCATTATCGCACGCGCCACAGAACGATTGGACCGGTTGGGATTATCCGATCATATCCATAAATTGCCCAGCCAATTGTCAGGGGGGCAACGGCAACGTGTCGCCATTGCCCGCGCTTTGGCCAATGATCCACGGATGATTTTTGCGGACGAACCCACCGGAAATCTGGACAGTGAATCCAGCAAAACCGTGCAAAATATTCTGAAAACACTTGCGCATGAGGATGGGTGCGCGGTGGTGGCTGTGACCCATGATCCAGAATTCGCCAAAAATTGCGACCGTGTTATTACCATCGTTGATGGGAAGATTATATAGGCATATGTTTCGTATTCTGGATCGTAGGTGTGTTTCCAGGGTTACACTTTATGCGGCAAGAACCCGCCGGCCTGAAGGCTCCACAAATGGGCGAAAGCTCCGTCGAGGGCCATCAACTCCG
>CAZMZK010000027.1:0-14074 GCA_964570705.1 uncultured Micavibrio sp. | reverse complement strand
GATGATCTTTTCTTGATAACTACTCATGATGACATTCCTTTCTTCTTTCTCATCAATTTATAAAGAATGTCAGATTAAATCTCAACTAATACACCTCAGAAAATCCAAGGGATTTTGCGGTTTTAATTGAAGCAATGTTCCAAGGCTCCACGTAAAGCTCTAACCTCGACGCACACAGTTCATTTCTTGCCCATTCAACAACAGCCTTCAGACACTCTGATACCGCGCCCTTACCTCTCGCTGACTTCACAAGCCAATATCCGATACTTACCCTTCCCTCATCAAAATTCTTTAGGCCAACATAGATTGAACCTATCGCTCGATTTTCTATTGCTTCCGCTATAGCAAAAGAAAACCCATCCCCATTATCGTACCTTGTCAGTTGCCTTTGAATATACGAAACGCCCTCATCCTCTGAATACAAGGAAGGTATCGATGTAATAAGCGGTATCAAATCATCTTTTGATGCTTCTTCAACAAGTGCAATATCTCCCAATTCAAATTTTCTTACCAAATAAGAAGCTGTTTTTAAGATTGGAAATGGGGGCAGTTTTTCGTGTGCCATTATATCTTGCTCCTTCTGGCCTTAATCCGGCTGACTTTATTATTTTCTTTAGCAAAGAAAAATGCTTCTCCTGTTTGGAGTGCTTTGATTTCATCTGGGTGGGCGATAAAGCCGCGTGTTCGTCTGACCGTCCCCATGTGAGTGGGGCCAGTCTGCGATACTTGCGCGGTGTATTCGAGTGTATTGGTTGTTCCGATCATCTCGGCCAGTTTTTCTGCATCATCAGGTGAATTCTGACGATGCAGGATAAAGTTGTTACAATTGCCGACCACCTGATTGATAAAATGATCACCGTTTTCTTTACGGCCTGATGCAATATCAGAAAGCGTTTGGGTACTCAGCACAGCATGAATGCCTGCACTCCGCCCCATATTGATAACATTGAGAATTTGCTCACCCGCAAATACTGAAAATTCATCAAATATTGCATAAAGTTTATTCTTTTTATTATTCCCAAGTTGCTGCGCCATTGTTGCTTTCAAATCATTGATAATCAACCGCCCGATTGTCTGTGACATTGACGGAAATTCCAAAGCAGGCAGGCAGAAATAAACGATACCGCCCTTCTCTAATGTATCCAGCAACGTCAAGACGGGTTTCCCCTCTTCAATCTTGAACAAGTGACCGATTTCCGAGGCGGTAAAGTTACGAATTTCTGCAATCAGGCTTTCAATACTTTTTGAAGCCTGATCTTGGTCATTTAATTCATCCATCAATTCTTGAGCATCAGGAATTGATTTTTCATTCTCTCTAATTAATGCTTTAAGCCGTTTCAAATCCAGACTTTTAGAGAGGGTATATAAATCAGATGGCAGATTACATTTCTCCAACACCTTGAACACGGTTTGGAGATAACCTTCAGCCAGTTTCTTATAATGCTCTTCCGACCATTCCCTGAGTTCGATAATCCTGTCTTTTTTGGATGTAAACCCACCAGTTGAGAGTGGATTATAGGCTATACTCTCCCCCTTCATAGAAAAGACAGAAACTGGCCGCTCCTTTTCTTTGGCATAGGCTGCAACACGTTGCGCCAAATCATAATCGCCTTTGCCGTCGATATAGATCAGCGGCAAACCGCGATTAATGGCACTTTCAACAATATTACAAACAGTAACGGTTTTCCCTGATCCTGTTGTACCCAGAACAAGCGTATGTTGGTTGGCAGATTTATCGGTCAATTCCACAACACGGGCAAAGCGATCTGTACCAATCACACTCCCGCCTTCCGTATCGGCAGCATGAATATTGCCAATAGCTGCTGACAACTCGCCAACTTTCGGATGCGTCCGCTCCATCTGTTTTTGACGCTTTAAATTTCCAAGGGGATTAGCCGTTACCATCAGATAAAGACCATGGGCAATTGCCCCCGTCAAAACACCCAACGGCGCATGAGAGAACCATAGTTTGGGCGTACTGATCCATTCGAGTGTCTCGGTTTTATACAAAACCCAAAAATCACCAAAAGCCTCAGGACTCAAAATCAGGGAAATAATTCCCTTTGGCACGGCACCCGCTAAAAATGTCTGATTAAGAAAAACGGGGTTAGTGACCCACCCCGTTACATCCTGATGAATTAAAACACCCGCCGCGATAGACGCGAACACAACCGATAATGTCGGGATAATTTTAGCTCTGAAAAACCGCAAAGCCAAAACCGTCACAATCGCAATTGTAACACTCAAAACCCCGATAGAAAACGCAATCCACAGAGCCACCAGAGCAAAGAATACCGCCAGAACGATATTTTGCTCTTTCATATTTTCACTAAATGCCATTAACCCAACTCAGCAAATTTTTTGACTTTAATAAACGAATATCCCTTAGCGGCACTCTCAATGGCTCTCATCACATCGGTTCGGTCTGTATAATACCAGACTTCACTCACCGATAAGTCTCCGCCATAGTCCCTTATAATGCTATTG
The DNA here is from genome assembly GCA_964570705.1 of uncultured Micavibrio sp. Classification (GTDB taxonomy): domain Bacteria; phylum Pseudomonadota; class Alphaproteobacteria; order Micavibrionales; family Micavibrionaceae; genus UBA1573. The sequence goes on along the minus strand of CAZMZK010000027.1, from coordinate 11,587 downwards.
ATCCTCGCCCTCGACTTTACAGATAATTCGAGTTCAATTGCAATCGGCTTTTGACCTTCAAGTTGCAAATACCCATCTGGTATATGACCCAACTTGCCAACGCCGCTTAAGCCTTCATCGTGCCTAATACGCCGTTCCGGCACAAATGCCCCGCCAGTCTCTTTTTCTAGCATTAGCCCTAAATCCACCAAGGCATAATCATGCCGATATGTCCCCAAATGAATCTGCCCCACGGGCAACATCGCATCGCCACTGGCTATTATTCCTTTTTTCGTAACTTTATGTATTCGTGCCTGCCCATGCAGTATCCGCTCACGCTCTAAATATCCGCCATCGACTAACTTCTTAACTCTTACATACCCAGCCGTTGTCCCCACGCCCATCCATTTACAAATCTGATCCGCACTCGCAAACCCGAAACCGTTCACCCATCGCAAAATCTCTATATCTCTATTCTGAAAAATCATTTCTTCCTGTCCTCTTTATTTTTTCTTCCCTTTTTACCCTTATCTTTTTTCTCTGTTCTCTCTATTTCGTCTTTTTTCTTATCTCTTTTTTTCCTTTTTCTTCCTCTGTCTTTACCCTTCTTTACTTTTTATCTCTTCCTTTCTTCCCCTCAAAATCTCTCCTTACCCCACCCCTCTTTTTTTAACCAAACATCATTCATCACCACCCCACAACCACCCCGCCCTGTCCAAACACCGCCACCCGCCAAGCAAGCTCCTGACCTCAATCAAATACCATGTTGTTTGGTTGAGGTCAGGAGCTTGGCGCAGGCGGTAATACTATACAGGGCGGGGTGGAAAACTCAATTACCTATGAAATACGGTTTTTCATACCCTATTTCATAGTCATTTTGGGGGTGGTTTATCTTTCTAAAAACAAAAAACCCGCCTGAATAAGCGGGTTTTTTCTCAATTCTTAAAAGACCGACAGGTCAATCATCATCCCTTTTTAACTCAGCCTTCTGAGGCTTTACTTTTCTTACGTTAATTGCCGCGGCATCCAATGTGGTCTTAATATGCGCCGCATAATGCTTCTCTATCATCTCGACACTCGTCCGACAGTTCTTGGCTATCTGGTAAATATCAGCCCCTTCCATAAGCCTTAAACAGATGTAAGTATGCCGAAGGCTATATGCTGTTCGGGCATTCCCATCCCTATCCAGTTTCAAATTGGCACGATCCAAAATGCCATTGAATAACTTGATATGGTTACCTGGAAAAACATAATCCATTTTTGATGGGAATACTGGTTTAATTTCTTCGCCCTCCGCCCCCGCGTTTTTATCAATCGGTTTCGGACGATTTAATAACCGCTCATAAGGACGAACTGCGCCAGTGGTACTTTTACAGTAGCCCACCCCGCGCTTGCCACGGACTTCTATAATCAAAATCTTTTCATTCGTTGCCTCGTCCAAAACAATCTCAACATCCCGATGTTGGAGATTTTTGGCTTCATCTGGGCGAAGCCCCGTATTGGCCATGAACAAAACAAAGTCGTGCATCTGCTCCGCATTCCAGCGGAAACGCTCTGGAACAGATTTTGTGTATTCACGGGTTGTTTCATAAAGCTGCTTATATTCAGCAGGACTAAACCAAGGCCGATGAACAATCTTACCTTGCGTTTTATAGGGTGGTGATAAGTCTGGCAGGCTCGACATCCATCCATGCCTGATTGCGGTTTTAAGCACCTGCCTGAGCGTTACAATCTCATTGTGAATGGTCTTACGTGCAGGTGGTGTAGCCTTTGGCTTACGATTGCTTTTTGACTCTGCTGGATTGCTATCTGGATTAGGTGTCATGCGGTGAACGCGGTATTCCTGAACTTTGCCTGCGGTTACATCTGATATAGGCAAATCACCAAAGAACGGGTTCAAGTGCACTCTTAGACGTATAGCATGGCCTTCCACCCAACGGGGGCTACGTTGCCCCTCTGTAATCACCTCATACTCTTTCAAGAATTGTTCTGCGGCCATCCTAAAAGTCTTTTCATCTTTCAAAAGCCCTGCGCGAGACTTGCCGCGTAATTCCAGATACCAGTCTTCGGCAAATTGCTTTGCGTGCTGAAGACTTTCTTCCTTCGTACTGGTACGACGATTTTTTCCCTGAAGGTAAGTTGAACACTGCCAGAATTTACTATTATCGCGCTTATAAACGTGGACTTTATCGCCCAAAATAGAATGCTTAATCATGCCCTGCTCCACATGTGAAAGTGTGTAAGAACTGTGTAAGCCTATTTTAGCACATTTTTGAGAGAGTTATCAACGCTAAGCCATTGATTTTATTGGTTGCGGGAGCCAGATTTGAACTGACGACCTTCAGGTTATGAGCCTGACGAGCTACCGGGCTGCTCCATCCCGCGATCAATGAACATAAATGAACGTATGCTGTCGCTAAATGCTTGGTAACTCTAAGGTAACTGGAGCGTGCGAGGGGTATACCCCAATCGTCATAGGTCGTCAAGTGATATCTTCTATCAAAGTTTTAATCGTTTGATTTTGCCATGTGCAATGGTCAGACCGATTTTGCCATCCAACATATCGGTGGCGTCTTTGCCAAAAATATCATACCGCCACCCCTGAGTCAGGGATGGCGCGGTTTTCGGATCTTTGACAAAGTTTTCCAATGTTTCACTGTCGGCAATCAGGCGTGCAGCAACATCGTTATCGGCCGATTGAATGCGCAACAACATTTTGAGCATTTCCAAAAGAGGCGTCAGCCGTTGCGGGAGAGGATCACGGGCGGTAACTGTCGGACATCCGGAGTCAGGAATCGCGAGGCCACGTGCCACAGATTCCAAAATCGCTTTGCCGAATTTTCCTTTGGCCATATCAGCTGAAACGCCACGAATGCGGGATAGTTCCCCCTCGGTACGCGGTTTCTGATAGGTCAGATCCAGCAATGTTTCGTCTTTCAGAATGCGGCCACGAGGAACATCTTTTCTTTGGGCTTCGGATTCACGCCAGGCTGCCAATTCTTTTAAAACGGCCAGATCGCGCGATTTTGGCGAGCGTAATTTCAAACGTTTCCAGGCGTCCTCCGGTGGAAATTGGTACAAGGCCGGATCAAGCAAATTTTGCGTTTCTTCCAGCACCCAGTCACCACGGCCTTTTTGATCCAGACGGGATGTCAAATTCGTATAAATATCTTTTAAAAAGATCACGTCATTCAGGGCATAGGTCAGTTGTTTGGCGCTGAGGGGACGATGCGTCCAGTCGGTAAACTGGCTCGATTTATCGGCCTTGGTTTTGCAAATGTCATTGACCAGAGATTCGTATCCAACCTGATCACCGTACCCGCATACCATGGCGGCGATCTGGGTATCGAATAGGGGGGAAGGGAGAGCACCGGACAGTTGATAGATGATTTCCAGATCCTGACGCGCCGCGTGAAAGACTTTAACAATCTTTGGGTTGGCAAACAAGGCCCAGACAGGGGAGAGGTCAAGGTCTTCCTCCCCCGCCAGAACATCGACAGCCGCAGCATTGCGGTCAGGGCCAGAGATTTGCAACAAGCACAATTTGGCGAAATAGGTTTTTTCGCGCATAAATTCGGTATCAACAGTGATATAGGGGCAGTCGGACAGTGTCGCGCAAAATGCCTGCAAAGTGGCATTGGTCGTCAAAATGGTCATCAAAATCTCGTCTAGGTTTGTATATGTTTTATCAGATTTTGAACCACGAAAGGCACGAGGGGTGGACAGCGAGGCGTGGTCAACGGTCAGTTAGAATTTTCTTACTGTTCACTTCAAAAATGTCTTTTGTGGTTCAAAATGCCCTGATATCTCCTTTTTCTAAAGGAAGATGAAAGAAAAAGAAAGATATTAATCAGAAACGATCAAAATGCCCCACCCCCGCCTTCTTGCGTAAAGAAGTATTATACGCGTCACATCACGGTAAGCACCAAAATCAAACAAATACTATGAAAAATTATAGATACATCCTATTTGTCTATAATTCCAACAAACTCCAACTGCCACGTCATATCGGCAGGACTTAACGGGTAATCGGTGCCGCCGCGCGGATAAATCCATTCGGTATGCGGGATTTTGGCGACTTCTTGCTGTAATCGTAAGGCAAAGCGCATGGAGACACCCGCTTTCCAACATAACGCCACAATCGGTTTGGCGGCCCCCATCGCAAAAATTTTCGTGATGGTCGTCCGATCGGTTTTGACCAAAGCCGCCAATCCAACCATGACAAAATCTGTGTCCCGCATCGACAAAGCATCACCCAATGTTTCATCCGTCAATGTTCCGGCTTTTAAAAATCGCATAACACGTTGCTCGACACTGCCCCGATCGCCCCCACCCTGCCCTGCAAAGTCAATGCGCCGTTGGACAATCGCGGCGACATCGGCCAAGGTTTCCGCATCGAAATCCGTTCGTTCCAATAAAACATTGCGTACGGATAAATCGACAAATCCGGCCAATTCTTTGGCCAAGTCCGGCGGCAAGGATTTTTTCATGGCCACCGGCTTTTGCCATTCCGGATAGTGTCGGGATTTTTCAACGATCTCGGTCAATGTTTCCAACGAGATCTGTGCTCCGGCGTTGCCCATCAGAATCGTTCCGGCGGGGACATCATTTGTATGAATGACGGCTTGGGATACGGGGGCCGCCACCGCAGGCCGTCCTGCAATCGCTTGCACCGCCCATGACGCCGGATGGGATTTCAAAATATCCAGCAAATCATCATCGGATAACGCCGCACAGAATTTTAAAATAGGCTCGGATACATCGCGCTCGATATCCCGCGCCAACTGCCCCGCCAATTGGGGCGGTGTGTCCGTACAATCTTTCAGGGCAGACGACAACGCCACCCGCACCTTTAATACTTCGTCCAAGGCAAGATTTCCCAGTGCCTCTACCGCAAATGTGTATAACTGGCTTTGTTTATCCCGCGATATATCCGGCAATAAATGCGTTAACCGCGCGGCCAAAGCCAACCGGACATCGACATTCGTATCCTTGGATAACACGCCACTGGCCTGCACCGGTGTCGATGTGTTTTGCGCCACGGCCTGCCGGACAGAAGAATCCCCATCCGTCTGGGCCATATAAAACAAGATTTCCTGATGCGTTTTGGGATCTTTGGCAATTTTTAAACGATCTTTGACCTGATCGGACAAAGCAATGGTTTTCTCCGCTTCATATTGGGCGCTTTTATCTTTTTTCCCGAAAAGTGATGCAAAGAAAGACATGATTTTTCTCTCCTACCGCCTCAAATACGCATCGCTTTGCATCTCCAAAAGACGCGAGATCGTCCGCTGGAATTCAAAGGCATGGTCATGGCCGGTATACAGCTTTTGCGGCCATTCTTCGGCGGTGATGACCAGATTCCGGTGATTGTCATACAACACATCGACCAACGTCATCAATCGCTTGGCTTCGTTGCGGCGGTCATACCCCAGATGCGGCACATGTTCCAAAAAGATCGTATGATACCGCTTGGCCAACGCCAGATAATCTTCTGCGCCCAAGGGGCGTTCGCATAATTGGGCAAAACTGAACCGCGCCACCCCCTTGGCGGCGACAGGGACCTGAATGGTTCGCCCTTTGACGGTGACCAGATCTTGATCTCCACTATCACCATCGGTCAAACTTTGGAACAAATCGTCTGCTTTTTGCAGAGATTCCGGTGTCAGCGGAGCAAAATAAACCGACATGTCTTTTAATTTCCGCGCCCGATAATCCAGCGGACTTTCGACTGCCACCACATCCATGCGATCTTTGATCAACGCGATAAAAGGCAAAAATCGTTCCCGTTGCAAGCCACCTTTGTACAAATCATCCGGCGCCCAGTTGCTGGTCATCACTATCGCAATCCCCTGATCAAACAACGCGGTGAACAAGCGGGATAGCAACATGGCATCGGCCACATCGGTGACATGGAATTCATCAAAACACAATACACGCGCCCGATGACCAATCACCTCTGCCAACAATGGCAAAGCCGCATCCATATCTTCAAGAACCCCGTCTTGCGTGCGACGTGCATGGATATAATCATGGACTTCGATCATAAATTGGTGGAAATGGACACGGCGTTTTTTGATCGTCCACGGGATCATCTCGTAAAACAAATCCATGACCATCGATTTGCCGCGCCCCACAGGGCCATAGATATACACCCCGCGCGGAGGCAGTTTGGGAACACCAAAGAATCTGACTTTGTTCCGCCAACTGGTGCGATACGCTTCATAGGTCATGCTGTCATGATACAGGCGGTTCAACGCCAGAATGGCTTTTTCCTGCAATGGATCCTCTTCCAGAGATCTTTGCCGGAGCAAGTCGTGATAGCGGTCAATGGGGGTCGTTACGGTCATCAGGATTCAAGTATCTCACCAGAAGAATTGAAATTTCGTAAAGAGCCATCAACGGAATAGCCAAGGAAAACTGGCTAATCACGTCCGGTGGAGTGAGGATCGCGGCCACAACGAAAATCCCGACAATGGCATAGCGACGTTTGGCGACCAGTGTTTTTGCCTGAATCATACCCGCCTTCCCCAGAAAGGCCATGACAACCGGCATTTGAAAACAGAGCCCGAAAGCAAAGATCAGAACCATCACAAGATTCAGATAATCTCCGACCTTTGCCTCCAACATAATCGGCAAAACGGTCTCATCGGCCGAGCTTTGAAAACTCAGAAAAAATGCCCACGCCAACGGTAAAACGACATAATAAACCAGCGCCCCACCTGCAATAAATAAGGTCGGAGATGCAATCAAAAACGGCAGAATGGTTTTCCGTTCCTTAGGGTATAATCCGGGAGCCACAAACAACCAGATTTGCAAAATCAAAAACGGAAAGGTCAAAAAACCGCCCGCAAACATGGCCACTTTTAAATAGGTGAAAAAGGCTTCGGTCAAATCGGTATAAATCAGACGTTGGCTGCTCCCCGTGCCCATAGCCTCGGCCAAAGGTTTGACCAAAAACCCATAAATGTCCTTGGCAAAATGATACGAAACCGCCGTCCCGATCAGCAAGGCGCCCACCGCCCATAACAAGCGCGTGCGCAACTCACTCACATGATCGAGAATATGTTGTTTATTGTGATGTGGATCCATGCCCGCGATTATCCCATGTATTCCTGTGGAAAAAAATGGATTTGAAAAGCACCTCTTACCACACATGCCCGTTCCTGACCAGCCTGTCTGATCAATCGCAATGCATAGGCATACCCCTCAAATAGATTTTATATAATCAACAATCTCGTCCCAATTCGAAAAGATCGCAGGAACCCCTAACGCCTTCATATCATTGGCTGTTTTTTCGGGATGATGGGCGACGGCCGTTAAACCGATCACATGCATGCCTGCGGCCAATCCTGCCTGAACACCGGTCAGGCTATCCTCGACGACCACACACGACTCGGGCGCCGCGCCCATTTTCTCGGCCGCAAACAAAAACAAATCAGGGTACGGTTTGCCGCGTGCCACCTGACTCTTGGTAAAGATTCGCTCTGCACCGAACAGAGGATATAATCCAATCGCCTGCACCGATTTGGTCACGCTGTCCGGCTCCCCATTCGATGCCACACAGGTTTTATAACGGGATGCCAAATACGCAACCGCCTCCGGAGCCCCTTTCACCGGCTCGATTTGCGTGGCCATGCGCTCCAGAAACAACCGCACATAGGACGGTACGAAATGATCCGGAAGCGTGACACCTTCTTGCGCCTCGATGGCGGCCACCACATTGTGCATCCCGCGCCCGGCAAAATGGGTTATACAATATTCGAAATCATAGTGAGGATATCCCAGATCGGCCAGAACATCGGCAACAGCACGATTGTGCAGCGCTTCGGAATCGGTCAGGGTGCCATCACAATCAAAAATAATCAGTTCCGGAGTGATGTGAGGGGCGATGTGAATGGTCATTCGTCTATCCTTATAATAGGGGCTGGTTTCCGGGTAACCGATAATTCGGCCAGAACACGGGTTGCAATTGCCCGATATTCCTCTGCTTGCGGGCTATCTGGTTCGGCCACCACAATCGGCGTTCCGGCATCCGATAATTCACGGATACGGCGATGCAAGGGAATATCGCCCAAGACAGGCACGCCCAATTTTTCCGCTTCGGTTTTTGCGCCACCTGCCCCAAAAATATCCTCGCGGTGACCACAGTTGGGACAGCAATAGGTCGACATATTCTCGATAATACCCAAAATCGGAACGGACACTTTCTGGAACAAATCCAATCCCTTGCGCGCATCAATCAAGGCAATATCCTGCGGGGTTGATACCACGACGCCCCCCGATAACGGGACGCGCTGGGCCAAGGTCAGGTGAATATCTCCCGTCCCGGGCGGCAAATCCATCACCAGAATATCCACCCCGCTCCAATTCACATCACGGATCATTTGTAACAAGGCCGATTGCACCATTGGCCCGCGCCAGATCATCGCGGCCCCTTCCTCCACGAGAAAGCCTATCGACATAGCTTTGATTCCGTGTGCCAAGATCGGCTCCAGTTTCCCGCCATTTTCGTCAGGGACAACTTTGCGATCAGACACACCCAATAAGCGCGGGACAGATGGCCCATAAATATCCGCATCCAGAATCCCGACGCGTTTTCCCAAAGACGATAGTGCCAAAGCCAGATTGACCGCCACCGTTGACTTCCCGACCCCCCCTTTGCCGGAAGCCACCGCAATCACAACCGGAGGCAATCCCAAATCCTGAGGAGCTTTCGAAGCGGCTGTCGAGGGAGATTTTGCAGCAGTTTTGGAAGGATTATCCAACGAAGAGGGCCGTGTATCCCCCGTTGGAATAACCATCACGTTGCGGATGCCTGCCACCGTGCCCGCCGCTTTTTCGATCTGGTGGAATCTCTCTGCGATATCCGGTGCATCGGCGGTGACCACCACGACAATCATCGCCTGCCCGTCTGCTGTGACACGAATATCGTCAACCCGCAACAAATCCCCTAGAAACGGAGAAATCCGTTGACGAAGAAGAAGTGGGACATCCTGCGTATTTTTGCGCTTAAAAAACGAAAACATAGCGTAACTCTGCCTTTACTTTGGGTGTAACTTTAAAATTTTGGTTGCTTCCAGTTGTTTTTAGCCGGAAAAAAGCTAAAGTCTAGTCACAATCTATGTAAGGATATAACAATGAACTGGAATAGTGATAACAACGATCCCTCAGACCCCCCCCGTCCAAATCCATGGGGAAAGCCACACGACCAAGGACAGAAAGGCAATTATCGGCCGAATAACTCCTCAGGAAATAATGGTGACATTGATCTTGAGGCTCTGTTACGCAAAGCACGGAAAAATTTTGACCAGTTTGTCCCCAGTGGTGGCAACCCCAATAACGGCCGCACGATCACGATAGGCCTTTTCATTGCGCTTGCGCTGTGGATTATCAGCGGATTGTATTTCATTCAACCCAACCAGAACGGCGTCGTCCTGACCTTCGGGAAATATACCCGTACCGATGATATTCCGGGCCCGAAATGGAAGATGCCATGGCCCATCCAGACGGTCAATGTGGTGGATGTGACCACCGAACGCCGGATCCAGATTGGCTATAATTCGGATGATCGCGACTACAGCGCCAATCAATCCAGCAATGCGCACCAAGAAAGCCTGATGCTGACAGGCGATGAAAACATTGTCGATATCAATTTTGTCGTTCTGTGGCGCGTTGGCAATGCCAAGGATTTTCTGTACTCGGTGCGCGATCCGGAAGATACCATTTCGATGGTCGCCGCCAGCACCATGCGGGAAATCATTGGCCAGACCCCTATCCAATCTGCATTGACCGATGCCCGTACACAAATTCAGGATGATGCCAAAAATCTGATGCAGAAATTGTTGGATGATTACCATTCAGGCGTTGTGATCAATAATGTGCAACTGCAGAAAGTGGACCCTCCGGCTGCGGTCGTGGATGCGTTTAACGATGTCCAACGCGCTCGTCAGGAAAAAGAAGGGTTGCGCAATAAAGCCGAAGCCTATCGTAACGATATTCTGCCACGGGCCAAAGGGGAAGCGGTTAAAATGCGTCAGGACGCCGAAGCCTATAAACAACAAGTGGTCAGCAAGGCCACAGGGGATGCCAGCCGGTTCAACTCGGTCTATGCCTCCTATAAAAACGCACCGGATGTCACCTCGGAACGTATGTATCTGGAAACACTGGAACAGATTGTCAAATCGACCAAAACCATTGTTCTGGGCAACAAAGACAGCAATGTGCTGCCTTACCTTCCGCTCAATGATCTGAAAAAAGACACTGCAAAAGACGTAAAGGAATCCAAATAATGAACGAAGGAAAAATTCTGACCTTTGCGATCGCGGGGCTTGTGGCTCTGGTTCTGGTCACAACATCGGTCTTTACGGTACAAGAAAACCAACAGGTTCTGGTGACCCGTTTCGGGAATCCCAAAGACCAGATTGCGGATCCAGGATTGCATTTCAAATTATCCGTTCTGGATCAAGCGATGGTGTTTGAAAAGCGGATTCTGAATGTGGATCCTCCCGCCGAAGAGGTTCTTCTGGCCGACCAGAAACGCTTGTTGGTGGATTCGTTTGCCCGTTATAAAATCACGGACATCCTGAAATTCTTTCAAACATTGAATACCGAAGACCGCGCACAAACACGGCTTTATACGATCATCAACTCCGCCGTCCGCAGTGAAATGGGAAAAGCCACGTTGCAGGATATCCTCTCGACAAAGCGCGATGTTCTGATGGAAAACATTCAAGACACAGTCAATCTGGAAGCAAAACGTTTCGGGATCGAAGTCGTGGACGTGCGGATTGTGCGGGCCGACCTTCCGGAACAAGTGACCCAAGCGACCTTTGACCGGATGCGCTCGGAACGGGCGCGCGAAGCCCAAGAAGCCCGCGCCGAGGGGGAGCAACTCTCGCTCGAGATCAAATCAAAGGCAGATAAAGACCGGACAATCTTGTTGGCCGAAGCCCAGCGCGATGCCGAAACCCTTCGCGGGGAAGGTGATAAAGCTGCGATTGAAATCTATGGCAAAGCCTTTAATCAGGATCCAAAATTCTATGCGTTTTATCGCTCGTTGGAAGCCTATAAAAAATCATTGGCCAATGACGGCACCACACTCCTGCTCTCGCCGGACAGTGATTTCTTGAGATACTTTAAAAACAAATTAAACTAAAAACTATATGAGAACCATATGTTCGTGCATATGGTTGTGATGTAATAAGGTCTCGCCCGCGAACATGGAGATATCGCCTTTCAAAATCCACTCCAGCTTTGAACCCGCAGGTGACCAGCCTGCGGCAATTGCTGCGTTGGTGAGCGGATTGGATCAGGGATTGACCGATCAAGTGTTGTTGGGTGTCACTGGTTCGGGCAAGACCTTTACGATGGCGCATATTATCGCGAAGACACAACGTCCGGCGTTGATTTTGGCCCCCAACAAGACTCTGGCGGCCCAGCTTTACAGCGAGATGAAAGATTTTTTCCCCGACAATGCGGTGGAATATTTTGTATCCTATTACGACTATTACCAACCCGAGGCCTATGTTCCCAATCGGGATTTGTATATCGAAAAAGAAGCCACGATTAACGAGCAAATCGACCGGATGCGCCATGCTGCCACCCG
>CAZMZK010000026.1:0-14984 GCA_964570705.1 uncultured Micavibrio sp. | reverse complement strand
GGGTTTGCGTGCTTGATAATGGCGACTGCCGGGCTGTCGAATTCCGATACCAGTTCAAAGGCCGCATCGGTATCGTTCAGGTTGTTATAGGACAGTTCTTTGCCCTGAAGTTGTTTGGCGGTCACAACACCGGCACGACCGGATCCATCGCTGTAAACTGCGGCTTGTTGATGGGGATTTTCGCCGTAGCGGAGGGTATCCACCAACGTTGCGCTCACCGAGAGGGTTTTGGGGAAGGTTTCGCCCAATTGTCCGGAAAACCATGCGGAAATCGCCGAGTCATAGGAGGCGGTGGTCGCATAGGTGCGCGCGGCCAAACGGCGGCGCAAGGCGAGGGTGGTGCCGCCTTCGGCAATTTCTTTTAACACGTCGGCGTAATCATCGGGGGATGTCACAACAGTCACAAAATCGTGGTTTTTGGCGGCCGCACGCAACATGGCAGGTCCGCCAATGTCGATGTTTTCGACGCAATTATCATAATCTCCGCCTTTCGCCACGGTCTCGCGGAAGGGGTAGAGGTTCACAACCAGCAGGTCAATGCCTTCGATGCCTTGGGTGGTCATAGCGGAGAGGTGGTCGGCATCATCGCGGCGCGCCAACAGGCCGCCATGGATTTTGGGGTGCAGGGTTTTAACCCGTCCATCCATAATTTCGGGGAAACCTGTGTGGTCGGACACGTCGGTGACATCCAATCCGGCTTCGCGCAGGGTTTTGGCGGTTCCGCCGGTCGAGAGAATTTTCACACCGGATGCAGCCAACCCTTTGGCAAAGTCCAATAATCCGGCTTTATCAGAGACGGACAGCAACGCGGTCCTGACAGCAACGCGGTCAGGGCGAGGGGTGGTACGGGGTTTGGCAACAACAGACATAATCGGCTTCCCTTTTAAAAAAATTGGTGACGCCGATGTCTTACCACATTATGTGCGTTTGAAAAGCCCCGAAGTGAAACCACTGGAAGATGCAGGTGGGGGTGACGAAGGCTGAAGCGCTGGATTTTTGATATAAAGCCCGCGTTTTTCCGGCATGGGGACAAATTTATCGGTAATCCCCAGAACGGTTTCCGCGCCACCCAACAGCAAAAAGCCATCCGGTGTCAGCTGTTTATCCATACGGCCCAAAATGCCGCCTTTGGTCTTTTCATCGAAATAAATCAAGACGTTCCGGCAGAAAATAATGTCGAATGTCCCCATACGCCCCATATCATCCAACAAGTTGAAGGTCGAAAATTTGATCATCGATTTGATGTCATCTTTCAACGCCCATGTTTCCCCGATCTGCGTAAAGTGTTTCATCAGATATTGAATGGGTAATCCACGTTGGACTTCAAATTGGCTGTAAACCGCTTTTTTGGCTTGAGCCAGAATGTCCTCGGACAAGTCGGTGGCAACGATTTCAAATCGCCATCCTTTTAACTGGGCTTCCTTGTCTTTCAGGATCATGGCCAGAGAATAGGGCTCCTGACCACTGGAACAGGCGGCACACCAAATGCGTACAGTCTTTTTGGCCGCACGGCTTTGGATCATGGCCGGCAGGATGGTATCCTGAAACAACTGGAATGGTTTGGTATCGCGGAAGAATGACGTTTCATTGGTCGTCATGGCTTCAACAATATCCTTGATCAACTTTGGATCCGGCAAAGCGCGCAATTGCAACGTCATCATATCCAATGTCGGATAATTCCACTTTTTTGCAATGGGCGTCAGGCGGGAATCGAGCAAATACGATTTGTCTGGTGTAATCACCAAACCGGATTTTTCGTAGAGGAGGGATTTGTAGAGTTCAAAGTCTGCGAGTTTCATGATTCTTTTTACCTCTTTCCCTATGGTAGACGCAAGGACGATTTGCGAAGCCATGGGCCAATTTCGTCCAATGGTAAAACAGCCGAGCAGGTGCCATCAAGGGCGGTGGCCCCCGGCATTCCCCAGACGACACTGGTGGCCTCATCCTGCGCAATGACACGGCCGCCAGCGGCCACGATATCACGTGCTCCTAACATCCCATCCTGCCCCATTCCGGTCAGGATAACAGTCATAATTTTGGATCCGAATATTTTGGCGGCGCTGCGCAACATAGGGTCAACGGCAGGACGACAGAAATTTTCCATGGGGCCATTATCGATTTTCAGGATCGGGGTGGCACCCTTCCGGTCAATCAACATATGGAACCCGCCCGGGGCGATATGAATGCGGCCAGCGACCAAAGGCATGCCGTCTTCGGCCTCAACCGAAGCCAGACCCGTCTGTTGTTTGATATGTTCGGCCAGAATGCGGGTAAAGGTCGGTGGCATATGTTGTGTAATGACAACGGGGATATCAATGCCTCGCAACGTACCCAGCAATTTGAAGAGGGCATTGGGGCCACCTGTCGAACTGCCAATGGCCAATAATTCGGGTTTTCCGGTGAATCCTTCTGTCGGGCCGCGCAATTTGATGGTTTTGGCAGCACGAGGGTGTAACTTTGATTGAATAGGGATTTCTTTGCTAGGGCTTCCCGTTGCGGCAGGGAATCGAGCAAATACGATTTGTCTGGTGTAATCACCAAACCGGATTTTTCGTAGAGGAGGGATTTGTAGAGTTCAAAGTCTGCGAGTTTCATGATTCTTTTTACCTCTTTCCCTATGGTAGACGCAAGGACGATTTGCGAAGCCATGGGCCAATTTCGTCCAATGGTAAAACAGCCGAGCAGGTGCCATCAAGGGCGGTGGCCCCCGGCATTCCCCAGACGACACTGGTGGCCTCATCCTGCGCAATGACACGGCCGCCAGCGGCCACGATATCACGTGCTCCTAACATCCCATCCTGCCCCATTCCGGTCAGGATAACAGTCATAATTTTGGATCCGAATATTTTGGCGGCGCTGCGCAACATAGGGTCAACGGCAGGACGACAGAAATTTTCCATGGGGCCATTATCGATTTTCAGGATCGGGGTGGCACCCTTCCGGTCAATCAACATATGGAACCCGCCCGGGGCGATATGAATGCGGCCAGCGACCAAAGGCATGCCGTCTTCGGCCTCAACCGAAGCCAGACCCGTCTGTTGTTTGATATGTTCGGCCAGAATGCGGGTAAAGGTCGGTGGCATATGTTGTGTAATGACAACGGGGATATCAATGCCTCGCAACGTACCCAGCAATTTGAAGAGGGCATTGGGGCCACCTGTCGAACTGCCAATGGCCAATAATTCGGGTTTTCCGGTGAATCCTTCTGTCGGGCCGCGCAATTTGATGGTTTTGGCAGCACGAGGGTGTAACTTTGATTGAATAGGGATTTCTTTGCTAGGGCTTCCCGTTGCGGCAGGGGCTCCTGCTCCAATAGGAGTGCGTGGAAGAGCAGATGGGGCTGCTCCCGCATCACGCGGTTTGGTGGCGGGTTGCATTTTGGCCCCGACGATCTCGTAAATCATCCGGATCAGCGTGTCTTTAAAGGCATCTTTGGCGTAAATATCCTGGGTACTGGTGGGCTTGGCCAGACATTCCACCGCGCCCAATCCCAAAGCCCGCATGGTTGTTTCGGCGTTTTCGGTGGTCAGGGTGGAGAACATAAAAATTTTGACATCGGGCTGGATGCTCAATAAACGGGGAATGGCGGATAACCCGTCCATGACCGGCATTTCGACGTCCAGAATGATCACGTCATGTTTGCCTTTGGACAAATTATTGACAGCAATCAATCCATTGGCGGCGATGCTCTTGACTTCGATATCCGGGCAGGATTCCAGAATTTTTACCAAAAAACCCCGAATGACGGCGGAATCATCCACCACCATGACTTTGATGGGATTGGAGGCAGAGAAAGTACCGGAACCTAAAGACATACGCGATTTTCTGGATAGATGTTACAGGATAAAGACGGAGAGGTTTATTCGTCGAGCAAACCGATTTGAATAAATTTGGATTTGATGATCTCGGTATCGAATGGCTTCATGATATACTCGTTGGCTCCGGCCATAATGGCGCGTTGAATATGGGCCATGTCATTTTCCGTGGTACAAAAGACAACTTTCGGGCCTTGACCTGCGGGCATGGCACGCAGTTTTTCCAGAAACTCGATTCCGCTCATCACGGGCATATTCCAATCAAGCAGAATCGCTTCCGGCATTTTTTTTCCGCATTGTTCATAGGCCTGTTGGCCGTCTTCGGCCTCTTCACAGGCGAATCCAAGCTCTTCCAGAATACGACGTGCCACCTTGCGAACCACGCGGCTGTCATCAACGACTAGACAAACACTCATATTTTTATCTCCCTTGTAGGACTATTCTATAGAAAAGCGGTTAATGCTTTATGAGTTTCAAGACAATTAGTTGGGATGTTGCAAGGAGAGCAAAAGCTTGGGAACGTCAAGGATCACAAGGATTTGACCGTCCAGACGATAGACGCCGAGAGAGACAGATTTCCATGTAATATCGAGTGTGGCCGGATTTTGTTCGAAATCCTTGTCCTGCAGGGTCAGAACATCACCGACATTGTCGATGATCAGGCTATACAGTTCGTCATCATGCATCACGACAACGCTCATGCGGCGTTCTGTGTTCTCCAGAGGGGTGAGCCCCAGACATTTGCGAACGTCAATCGCGGTCACGATACGTCCTCGCAAATTAAGAGATCCAGAGACTTGTGGAGGAGCCAAAGGAATGCGGGTCACTTTAATTTCACCCAATACGTCCTGTACCTGCAGAATAGGGATGCCGAACATCTGGCCATCAATTTTGATGGTCAGAAATTCTTTGCGATCGGCAGAGAGAAGGTGTTGGCTCTGAATGTCGGTTGTAACAGGTTCTGGACTGCTCATGCCGAATGCCCTCCTAAGGCAAGCGTTCTGGTGATGGTATCAAGCAAGGTTTCGCGGTCAAACTTGGCGATATACCGGTCAAATCCGGATTTGTATCCATGGTCGATATCTTCCGGTGTGGCGTGCGATGTCATTGCAACCATCGGAATATGTTGCCATTCCTTGCTGGCTTTGACGCGGGTCGCAAAATCAAAACCGTTCATTTCCGGCATTTCGATATCCGAAATGATGATGTCGAATTTGTCCCCACGTTCGGAAAGTTCCAACGCCTTGATCGGGCTTTCCACAGCGACCACGTCATATCCGGCAACGGTCAGCACAGGGCAGAGCATATTGCGGAAGAAGGGGCTGTCGTCAACCAGAAGAATTTTGCGACGGGAAGATTTCCCGCTTTTGGCGTCGTCTTCGGCTTTTTTCTGGTCCATAAATGGCTCATCGCCATGATCCTTGAACCAATCGCCGTGAACCGAGTTCAGGTAATGCATGACCTCGATAATTTCGGTGGCTTTGCCGGAAATAATGGCACTGCCAACGAGGCCGGGTTTGTTGTTGGATACCTGGACATTGATGACTTCTTCGCGAATATCAACGATTGAATCGACGATAATCCCGACGCTTTTGCCGCGATCAGCAAAGACCAACAAAGGTTTTTGTCCTTCGGTTCCAATATGGACGGCATCGTTGAACGGAATCAATGGCATCAATGTGCCACGATATTGCACCAACATTTGTCCATCTGTCCGCTCGATATCCGCGAGTTCGATGTTTTCCAGTCGGGAGATCAGAGAGAGTGGGACAGCTTTTGGTGCGGAATTTCCGGCGGTGAACAACAACAACGATGTTTTTGTTTCGCTGTTCAAAATCATGTTTTCCGCAGCTGTTTTCTCGGCGTCTTCGGATATTTTGTTTTCGCCCGTGACTTTCGCAATTCCGCCCGGATCCAGAATCATGATGACACTTCCATCTCCGAGGATGGTATTTCCCGAGAAGAGGGTGAGGTCTTTCAGAATTTTGGCAACAGGTTTCACCACGATCTCTTCGGTGTCAAAGACCTGATCAACGATCAGACCAAAGGAATAGCCACCAACCTGTGTCACAATAATATATTTGTGATCAAAGCCCGAAGCGGTGTTGTCTGTGCTCAGTTTCAACAGATTGCTGAGCGACACCAAAGGCAACAGCTTTTCGCGCAGGCGGAAGACCGGCGTATCTTTGATCATTTCGATGCGGTTTTCCGATTTCTGGGATACCAGAACCAATTCACGCACGGCCAATTGTGGAATAGCAAAGCGTTCGCCGCCAGCCGCCACAATCAGGGAGGACACAATCGCGAGGGTCAGAGGAATCTTGATCGAGAAGGTCGATCCTTTTCCTTCCACGGATTTCATTTCGATCGAGCCGCCAATTTTTTCGATATTGGTGCGCACCACGTCCATCCCGACACCGCGTCCCGAGACCGAAGTCACTTTATCGGCGGTAGAGAAACCCGCGTGGAAAATATATTGCTGGATCTGCTGGGCGGACATTTTGGCCACTTCGTCTTCGGTGGCTAATCCGTTTTGAATGATTTTCTTTTTGATTTTTTCCAAAGGCAATCCACGGCCATCATCGGCAATTTCGATGATAATGTGGCCGCCTTCGTGGAACGCGCGCAGATGAACAGTCCCCGTTTCCGGTTTGCCGGCACGAATACGGTCGGCAGGAGGTTCGATCCCGTGGTCGCCCGAATTCCGGACCATGTGGGTCAACGGGTCTTTAATCATATCCAGAACCTGACGGTCCAGTTCGGTGTCTTGA
Source organism: uncultured Micavibrio sp. (assembly GCA_964570705.1). Lineage (GTDB taxonomy): Bacteria > Pseudomonadota > Alphaproteobacteria > Micavibrionales > Micavibrionaceae > UBA1573. The sequence continues at coordinate 8,398 of CAZMZK010000026.1, read as the reverse complement.
CCGGTCATGACCAGATCAATCTTTTTACCAAGTTCCATGCTCAGGTCACGGATAATCCGTGGCAGTTTCGCCCATGCGTTGCCAATTGGCTGCATACGGGTTTTCATCACACCTTCTTGCAGGTCAGACACAACATGGTTCAAACGTTGCAGAGGGGTTACAAATCCGCTGTCCTTTTCATTGCGGGCGATTTGCAGCAATTGGTTACGGGTCAGAACCAGTTCGGACACCATAGTCATCAGGTTTTCCAAAACCTCGACATTCACGCGCAACGACTGGTTGGCAACTGCAGATTCCGCAGCTTCTTTGGTTTCTTTTGGCCCCTCTTTCGGGGCGTCTTTCGGCGCAGCAGGGGACTGAGGCCCGGCAACGTCAACGACAGGGGCTGGCTCTTCGTGAACAGGTTCTGCAACTGCAGCTTCGGCAACCATGGCGGCGCGGACATCTTCAAAACTTGGCATGTCTTGCTCGACTGCGGCGGCTTTCGGGGCGTCGCCACCACCTTGTTGGCCATCACGACCTTCATACACAGCATCCAGCTTTTCAATTAACTGCGCATCGCTGCCTTCGGGTTCCGTCCCGTTGGCTTCGATATGGCCCAGCAAAAAGCGCACACGGTCAAGCGATTCCAGAATGAGCGATACATAAGCCGGTGTGACTTCGAGATTGCCATCACGGAAGCGGCCCATCACGTTTTCCGCGCGGTGAGCCACAGTTTCCAGACGGGGAAGACCCAAAAATCCGCAAGTCCCTTTGATCGTATGCATCAGGCGGAAGATTTTAGAGATCAGATTCTTGTCATTGGGATTTTGTTCCAATGTGATCAAATCGGTATCCAGCTCTTGCAAGCTTTCATTCGTTTCGGTCAAAAACTCGACAATTAGGTCATCCATGGGACAGGGCTCCTGGCACGATGTGCCATTATTAGTGATCGGATAAACGCAGCGGAGGCAGAGTGGTGAATCGGTCTCCCCCTTCTACTAAGATGCCTGAAGGGCAGTTAATGAATGGTTACCAATTCTTTCTGCAGAAAGAAGAATGTCACTTTATCATAGAAGATCTGTTTTGTGATGCGAAAAAATAAAAGATTATTCAATTTTTCTTATGGGCATCTGTGGCGGCTGTCATTACGCGGCTTAAATCTTTTGCCAAAACAGGTTTGGGTAAAAGAAAGATGTGATTATTGCTGTGGTCCTGCCCCAGCTTGCTTAAGCCTTCGGAATCCCCCGACATCACAATAATCGGGAGTTCCGGAAAGTCATGCCGGATTTCGGTCACAACATCGGCTCCGTTCAGGGATGGCATGGTTAAATCCGTCATAACCAGATTATATCCGGCGGGTTGTTCGCGCAGCATATCGAGTGCGGTCAGGGCATCTTTGGCATCATGAACGGAATGTCCGGCGCGTTCCAACATGGTTACAATGGTATGACGCACCATATCGCGGTCTTCGATTAACAGGATGGAACGGGGATCAGACTCTGTTTGTGGTGATTCGCTTTTTTTGGTCAGGGCCTCCACCGGCAAGGTTAACGTGAAACGTGTTCCAAGCCCTGCTGTACTGTGGACGGTCAAGGATCCTTCCAGATAATTCAAAATGCCGATGGCAATCGGTAACCCCATCCCCTTGGCATCATCAGAGGCTTTGGTGGTAAAATGCGGGGTCGGAGCCAAGGACAGAACCACGTCATCCATACCGCATCCGGTATCGGATATCGTAATGCGCAGAACCGGAGTGCCGGAAGAGGGGGGGGGCTCGTTGGCTAAAAAACTGGCATCCACATCATAGAAAGGAAGATGGGGCGGCAAAGGGGGCTCGGTGGCATCCTCCACCGTGACAGAGACGGTTCCCGCCCGATGTTCGAGTGATTCAATGGCGTTGCACAGAAGATTGGAAAATAACGTCCGGAATTGCGCCACAGGAAGGGTCAGTGTCGCCCCCGTGATCTCGCTGTGATACACCATGTTTTGTCCGGTTCCCAGATGCGATTGCAAGCGGTCGGTCAGGTGAGCCAATTCCTCGACGACGTTCAGCGTTACATCCTTTCCCTGTCCTTTTTCCAGCGAGAAGGCACGGATTTGATCCAGAGAATTTTGCAGTTGGGCTCCGGCTTTTTTGATATTTTCGGCAAACAGGAATTGGTCGCTATGGGGATCCAGATCGGCGACCAGAAAATCGGCATATCCCATGATAGAGGCCAGAGAATTGTTGAAATCATGGATCATGCCACGGGTCATGCGACCTAGAGCGGCCATTTTTTCAGTGTTTTTGGTAGAATGCGGCATAAATTACGACTGTTTGACCAGTCCCAGATCAAAGGATTTCAGAACGGCTTGTGTGCGATTGGTGACATCCAGTTTGCGGCAAATGCTGCGCACGTGGAGTTTCACGGTTACGTCCTGAAGTCCCAGATTGCGGGCAATATCCTTGTTGGCTTGGCCACGGCACAGGCAAATCAGGACGTCGTTTTCCCGTGGCGTCAGGCGGATTTTGCTGGCCACTGTGGTGGGGTTGGGGGAGGCCGGAGACGACGTTTTAAGCGGCAACGGCATCGGCATCCGGTTGGCGGTGCCATCGGTGTAATAAGACGGCATCAATCCGTTGGTTTTGCTGTCAACGGGGATGAATTTTTCGCCAGCCAGAACCAATTCAATGGCTTTCAGCAGGGCGCGTCCGGACAGAGTTTTGGGAAAATATCCAATCGCGCCCAAATCCATGGCCCTTTGAACATCTTGGGGCTCGGCAACGCCGGACAACAACGCGACAGGAATTTTCGGATATTTTTCACGGAACAGCGCGAATCCGTTCAGACCGTTCATACCGGGCATATTCAGGTCCAGCAGAACCAATTCCGGATAATCTTTGGTATGATCCAGATGTTTAAAGGTATCCTCCAGATTGGAAACGCTCTCGACAACGGATCCCGGACTGGATCGTTCGACATACTGGGTCATGGCGTCGCGAAATAGTGCGTGATCATCGGCAATTAAAAGGCGCATTGTGTTCCCCTTCGAGACCATATTAGGGTAAAAATCATACGCAGAGATTAAAATTGACTAAAATTTGAAATAATCCATTGCATTCCAGTTATAGTCTCTATTTCTTAATCATTCCTAAATGGTCGCGATAGGTGACGATGCCTTCGGTGACACGCTGGACGTAATTACGGGTTTCCGAGACGGGGATCAGTTCCAGCCAGTCAATCCAGTTGATGCGTCCGGTGCGGGGATCGCCAAAAGCGTCCAACCATCCCTTGACACGGGAGGGGCCCGCATTGTAGGCGGCAATGGCCAGAGGATAGGATCCGTTAAAGCGTTCCAGAAGGTCGTTCAAATAGGCGGACCCCAGCAGGATGTTATAATCGGGGCGGGTGACCAGCCAGTCTGTTTGGTGATCCCATCCCCGTTTTTGCGCAATTTCCTTGGCGGTGGCGGGCATCAATTGCATCAATCCTTTGGCCCCGACGGGACTTTCGGCTGTGGGATCAAACTGGCTTTCCTGACGGATAATGCCGTGAGCCAATGCCGGGTCGATATTCAGGTTTCCGATCCATTTCATCAACGAGGGATAGGCCGTATCCCCCAGAAAGATATTTTTCCATGAGGCCCGTTTCGCAACACGATACGCGCCGGATGTGTCTCCCAATTTTTTGAGATAGGTGGCCAGAGCCTGAAATTCTCCGGCTGTATTGATGTGATCCATTTCGGCCGATACAAATTTGGCACTGAGGGATTCATGTCCGGTTTGGTACAGCAAAGCGGCCACCTGAACCAGATCGGATGACTGGATTTTTGCCTGATCGGCGGTACTGGCTTGCGCAGCGGTCAGATTGGGGGCGGGCAGATGTAGATGGGTGCGGGCCACTTGCCCGTAATAAGTATGGGGATAGGAGGCCGCATCCTGATACCATGCGGTTGCCGTTGGTTTTTTCAGGGCATCGGCGGTACGTCCAGCCCAATAGGCACCGCGGGCCTTGCTGATGGCCGTATCGACACTGCCATACATGCGGGTGAAATGTTGCATGGCCAGATCCGGGCGGTTCAGAAAGCGCAGTGCCAACCATCCTGACATCCATTCGGCATCGGCGAATTCCGGCCCTTCGCTGGTCTGGTGTTGCGACGCGAGATGGTAGGCTTTGCTGTAATTTTTATCTTCGATCAAGCGGCGGACAAGAATATTCCGTTCTTTCCACCAATCTTCGGGAAAGGTCATTTTGTCGGTGTGGGAGGCTGTGTCCAACAGGTTGGCCGCGGCCACATTGTCATTATTTTTGCGCAACCAGCGGATCCGGTCGAGGACAAATCCTCCCGTGTTGGCCAGATTTTGCGGGACGGCATTCATTGCATCCCGTGCATTGCTTTTGCCGGTGACGAGGGCGATACGGGCTTCGACCAATTTCGGATATCCTCCGCCCAATGACTCACCCAGAGACCGTGCCAAGGTATAGGATTCCGCTTTCATGAGGTAATCCAGACGTGCGAGATGCGCATTGATACTCAGAACGCGCCCATAACGTTGCATGATCTCTGTCTGGGTTTTTTGACTCATACTGGCGGCTGGCCACGCATCATTGGCAAGCGGAATGACAGATTGACCGGTGGCTTGTCCGGCTTGTAACAAACGGTCAATTCCCTTTCCGGTGACGGCGGGGTGCAAATAAAACCATTGAATAACTTGGGATGGAGCCAAATTGTCCGGCATCGTCCGTTCGGCGGTGCCCAGAAGTTTCTTTTGATCCGGCCATGTCGGGTTTTTCTGGATAAAGTCAACGACTTGATCATAGGGCAGATTGTCCTGATTATCGCGATACAGATTCCATTCATAGAGTTTGATCAAGACCGGATTGCCTGATTGGACAACCTCGCTTCGTGCCGCCGCCCATTTTTCATCGAGAATGAGTTGCACAGCGCGTTCCGGGGCTGCGTGGGCCGCAACAGGAATTAACAGCAATGCTCCGGCAAGGAATCCTGTCATAGAGCGGGTTGGAAGAGGGAGATGGCGGAACAGAAAAGCTTTGCGGGTCACGGGGGGCCTTTCGGGAATGGAGGGTGATGCGAAGTGAAACGGGAATAACGCCTTTATCTTTGACCGGATCGATAGGGATGGTCAAGATGAATTAATGCTTGGCATACCAAAATTCAGGTAAAAATATCAGGGAAAAGGCGCGATTGGCGGAGTTTATGATTTTTTGTATAAAAAATGAAAATGGCAAAGCCTGAGGACATACCATTGACCTGATGATTTATACCCTTATAATACGGCAAAACCCGCGTGGAATAGAACATTTATCAACAATCGTGGACAGCCACGCATCGAACAAGCACAGTATGGACGACGGAAACATAAAAAAGAAAACAAAATCGGCTTTTGATATTCTGTGGCCGTTGATCAAACGGTATATGCGCCCGTATATCGGGCAATTGGCGTTGGCCATGCTGTTTATGTTGGTGGCGGCCGCGGCCACGGCCTCTTTTGCCAAGTTGTTACAACCGGTGCTGGATAAGGCGATGATCGGTGTTCAACACGATCCCAGCACAATTCATGTGATTTTACCATTGGGTGCCATGATTTTTGCGTCGTTCTTTGTGCGTGGGATGGCGACTTATATGCACACGATCAAAATGAACAAGATCAGCCAGTCGGTGGTTGCCGATATTCAAAACGACGTGTTTTCGCATTTTATGTCGTTGGATTTGAAATTCTTTCACAAATATCCGAGTGGCGAATTGGTCTCCCGTGTGACCAACGATGTCAATGTGATGCGGGCGGCGGTGTCGGATTCCCTGACAGGGATTGGCAGTAATTTATTGACCTTGATCTTTCTGGTGACGGTCATGTTCATACAGGACTGGCGGTTGTCGTTGATCACCATGACGGTGTTTCCGTTTGCATCGGGATTGGTGGCGTATCTGGGCCGCCGTTTGCGCAAGGTGTCGAAATCCATTCAGGGGGAAACCGCCAATTTGATGGGGGTTCTGGGCCAGATCTTTCGTGGAATTCGTCAGGTTCAGGCCTATGGCATGGAAGAGCGTGAAAAAGAGCGGGCTGGCCTTGCGGTGATGAGTGTGCGGTATTTGAATATCAAAGCCGCCCGTATCGGGAATTTATCCACACCGATCAACGAGACGTTGGTCGGGTTGGTGGTCTTTGGCATTATTGTGTATGGCGGGTACCGGATTGCCGAAGGGCATTTAACGCCCGGCGGATTAATGTCGTTTATTGCCGCGTTTGCGTTGGCGTATGAACCGATGAAAAAACTGGCCAAGCTAAACGGGACATTGCAATTGGGGTTGGGTGCCGCCGAGCGTGTACAGGATATGATGGCCCAGAAAACCGCGATTGTTGAAAAAGAGTCTGCGATTGATCTGGATGTGACCGCACCGGACATCCGTCTGGACAATGTGGTCTTTTGCTATGGGGCCGAATCGGATGGTCGTGCATTGGATGGGGTGTCTCTGGTGGCTGAATCGGGGCAGGTGACGGCCTTGATCGGGGCATCGGGGTCGGGCAAGACCACGATTTTATCTTTGGTTTTGCGCTTTTATGATCCTTTGTCCGGAACAATCTCGATCGGGGGCACGGATATTCGCGATGTGACTTTGGCCAGTTTGCGCCGTCATATGGCATTGGTATCGCAGGATATCACGATTTTTGATGACACTGTGGCGGGGAATATTGCCTATGGTGTACCGGACGCCAGTTTGGACCAGATCCGTGAAGCCGCGCGTGCGGCCGCCGCCGAAGATTTTATTTTAAAAATGCCACAAGGCTTTGATACGCAAGTGGGCGAAAACGGTGTGCGGTTATCCGGTGGGCAACGGCAACGGATTTCTCTGGCACGGGCGATTTTGCGCAATGCATCGATTTTGTTGTTGGACGAGGCCACATCGGCGTTGGATAACGAATCCGAACGTTTGATCCAGCATACGTTGGATCACTTGCAAAAAGGCCGGACGACATTGGTGATTGCCCACCGATTGTCGACGATCCAACATGCCGATAAAATCATCGTGATGGACAAAGGCAAAGTGGTCGAAGTCGGCACACATGATGATCTGATGCCCAAAGGCGGAGCCTATACCCGTATGAATAACGCCGCTGTATTGGGGTAGGGCGTGTCATATCGTCATTTTATGACGCCAAAGCTCTGTCGATAATGGTATCGGCATGTTTGATATAGGGATCAAAGGTAAAGATGGCATCGAACGCCGCTTTGTCCAATTTGGATGTCACATCACTGTCTTGTTCCAGCATATCCCGCAGGGATGATTTTCCATCCGATTCCCAGACTTTCATAGCGCTGCGCTGAACAATGCGATACGCATCTTCCCGCGCAATTCCGGCTTGGGTCAGGGCCAGCAGGGTGCGTTGCGAAAACACCAATCCGCCCATACGTTCCAGATTGGCCATCATGCGGTCCGGATAAATCAACAAATTATCGATCACACCTGCCAAGCGGTTCAAGGCGAAGTCCAAAGCCACACAGGTGTCCGGAGCAATAAAGCGTTCGACAGCCGAGTGCGAAATGTCGCGCTCGTGCCACAGGGCCACGTTTTCCAGAGCCGGTGTCACGGCCGAGCGCACAACCCGCGCCAACCCCGTCAGATTTTCGGTCAGGATGGGATTGCGTTTATGCGGCATCGCGGAGGAGCCTTTTTGGCCAGCCGAGAAAAATTCTTCGGCCTCGCGGACTTCGGTGCGTTGCAAGTGACGGATTTCAACTGCCAGATTTTCAATGGATGACGCAATCACTCCCAATGTGGCAAAGAACATCGCATGACGATCCCGTGGAATGACTTGGGTCGACACGGTTTCCGGTGTCAGATGCAATTTTTCGGCGACATAGGCTTCGACTTCGGGAGGGACTGTGGCAAAGGTGCCCACCGCTCCGGAAATGGCGCAGACCGAGATTTCATCCCGTGCATTCAAAAGCCGCCGTTTGGCGCGGGCAAAGGCCGCATAATGTCCGGCAAGTTTAATACCAAAGGTGGTGGGTTCGGCGTGAATGCCGTGGCTCCGGCCGATGGTGATTGTGTGGCGGTGTTCCAGCGTGCGTTTCTTCAAAGCGGCCAGAACCTTGTCCAGATCGGCCAGCAAAATATCGCATGATTGTTGCAATTGAACCGCAAAGGTAGTGTCCAGAACATCCGACGATGTCATGCCCTGATGCATAAAACGGGCTTCTTCGCCGACATATTCCGCCACATTGGTCAGGAAAGCAATGACGTCATGTTTGACTTCGCGTTCGATTTCGTCAATGCGGGTGGCATTGAAATTTCCGCGCGCCCGCAGGGCGTCTGAGACACCTTTCGGGATCATGCCGATCTGTTCCTGAATTTCGGCGGCCAATGTCTCGACCTCCAACATGATGCGGAATTTATTATCGGTGTCCCAAAT
>CAZMZK010000025.1:0-15360 GCA_964570705.1 uncultured Micavibrio sp. | reverse complement strand
ATGACTATGGCTATATTTTCGACAGCCAAGCCGCCGACGTGGACATGGTGGACGTTGTTCTGAACCGCCGCATTCTGGTTGTTCTGATTCCGGCTCTGGAAAAATCTGCGGATGAAGCCGCCAACCTCGGGAAAATTGTGGCCGCCAACCTGAAAGGGATGATGGGGTCGGCTCTGGGGGCGACGGTCGAGGGCGATACCGCCAGCGTCATTGAAAACAAACCAACCAATTCGGCCACGCCGTTTATGACCATCTTTGACGAAGTGGGTTACTATGCCGCGCAAGGGATGGCGGTTATGGCCGCACAAGCCCGTTCGCTCGGTTTTTCGATGATCTTCTCGGCACAGGATTTGCCGGCTCTGGAAAAACGCGTGAAAGAAGAAGCCCGCTCGATCGCGGCAAACTGTAACATCAAAATTTTCGGGAAGCTGGAAGATCCGACCCAAACCAAAGAATTCTTCGAAAAAACGGTTGGATCATCGTTTGTGACCGAGGTATCCGGATTTGCGACCGAAGGCGGGACCCTGACAAAGTCTTACTCGGACACCTATCAGGCAGGAATTCAAGACCGTGGACGTGCCAACTACGATGGCGTACGGTCTTTCGGCCCAGGTCAGGCCGTTGTCGCGTTCGGGGAAAGCGTTATTGATATTCGTTTCTTCTATACGGCAGCCCCCCATGCCAAAGCGATGCGTGTAACCCGCTATATTTCTCTGCCACCACCCGATGAAGCCGCCCAAAAACACACCAAAAACATCACGGCTCTGCGCGATTTGATGGTGAAAAAAGGATGGACAGCCAAAAAATCCGATGTGGCGATTCCAACCTCTGCTGAAATTCAAGCACTAGCCGATGCCATTTCTCTGGTTCAAAAGACGGCCGAAAGCAATCCGATTGACAAAGGCACCTTTGGTTTGGCCGCCGTCTACGCCCTCGCCCATCCGATTGATCTGAATGCGCCGGACGTTGTGGAAACCGCAGGATCGGGAAGTATCCAGACAGGATCGAACACCTCATCAGGCACAAGTTCCGGAGCCGCGAACCCCATGGGATTCTTCACAAAACCAGCAGGCAGCGGAGACGACAACGCCGAACTGGATATCTCCCAAGGACCGATCTCCTACCACGACCTGCTGAGCCGTCCCGAACCCGAAGTCAATCTGGACGAAGAATCGAAAAACGTTCTGGAAGAAGCCGCACGCAAAGCCCGCGAATCGATCTTCCGTTCGGACAGCGATACAAAAGAATAGAATGGGGAATAGAGCGGGAAATGGAGTCGGGAATAAAATGAAAAACGGAGAAAACGGCAGCGCGCTGATTTACATTTTTATCGGTGTGGCTCTGTTCGGTGTTCTCATGTTTGTGTTTTCACGGGGAAGTCAACAAAACACCAGCGCCATCAACCAGAAAACCAATGCGCTCTCGGCGGCGGCCTTGATCGATGAAAGCCGGACGCTGGAAACTACAGTCCAAAAATTGATCGCGGCGGGCTGTTCGGAAAATGAACTCAGCTTTGATCGCGCCCCTTATACGGCCAACACCAATCCCAATGCTCCCTCGGATCATCACTGTCATATCTTTCATCCGGATGGTGGAAAATTAAATGCCTCTGCCTTTCAGGCAAACTGGGCCTTCAGTGGGCAATCGGCTTTCCCGAATGCCGGAAGTACGGCCAGCGAATTAGCCGCCTATATGGATGATGTGGATGAAACAACCTGCCAGAAAATCAATGATCTGTTGAAAAACGGCCTCACCTCTCCTCCGGCCACGGCAGGTTCTTTTTTTACGGCCTCGTTTGATGGGACCTTTGCGGTACCCCCGACCGATTTCACCGCAGCGACCGACATCACGGCCGGATGCACCCACAGTACCGCTACATCACACGATGTCTTTTTCAAGGCGCTCTTGATCCGCTAACATTAACTGCCCGACCACACACCCGATCGGCCACCAAAACACCAACCATTCGGTACTGAGGTTGATGACATACCCGCCAAAATCCACCCCCCCCCTGAATCAATCCAAAGAGCAAAAAAGCCACAGGCCAAACATCCCTGACATGCGGTTTGTTGGCACGATACGCTTTGGCAAGAACACTGGCTATCATCCCAAAGAACAATAAGAATCCAATCACCCCGCCTTGGACAAGGGTACTTAAATAGAGGTTATGTGCATTCCGGACATATTCTTGGGCACCATTATCAAAGGTGTGTGTATAAATGATTTCATTCGCCAACCCATGCCCGATGATGGGTTTTTCCCATACATGGTCCATGGCCGATGCCCATATTTCGGTGCGGCCCGTTGTTTTTCGCTCGACCAGATCCGAATTTTTCAAGACAGCATGAACTCCGAAGGCGCACACAATCCCAACCACAGCCATCATCAAAAACTGTTTTGCTTTTTGTCCAAAATGTTTGTCAGAGCGAAAAAGAATCACTGCAGGCAGCGTCAAGCATAAGGACAAAAATGGCCCGCGCGATTGTGTCAACAGAAGGATTGTGAATGGAATCACAGATGCCCCCGCACGCCAATACAGGCCCGATAATTTGTCCGGAAGCTTGCTAAATATCACCATCAGAATTGCCAACGCATATAAAATTCCGACTTGAATTGGGTTGGTTGCCCGGCCCAATCCGGACAATCTCGGCCATTCACCAGTATCCCATACCTGAAGGGCATAGGGGAATATCAAAATGATTCCCGTAACAGTCGCAACCGCGACATAACAAAGACTGATGGTCGGGATCACAGGTTTAAAGCGGGAAACCACATAACTTGCCCCGATCGTCCCCAACGCAATAAAAGGAATCAGCTTGGCCTTTTCAAAATAACGTCCCTGCTCCACAACCTCTGACCAAAACACAGAGGCCATCATATAGAGTAAATAGGCCGCAATCGTTCCTCCTAGAAACCGGTTTTCCTTGATCAACGCCACAACCCCAGAGCGGTCACGGAACAATATCCCTGCATAAAAAGGAAGAGACACATAAAAAATATTCCGGATAAGATTCGTCGGCGCCCACATAAACAAAGGAAGCAAAACAGGCAAAGAAAGAGCGCATACACACAGCAATAGGTCGTTTTTGTATAAATTCTTCCATTCCTGAAGCAGAGACATATCTCGTAAAGATACCATATTTTCTACCTTAAAGCCCTTTCTGACAAGAATCCTGAAACAACTTATCCCATAAAATAGCCTTTTCGGCCCAGGTCGCATGGGCGCGGGACTCCAAAGCCGTGTGACTCATCCGCTGCCACAGATCATCCTCTTGCAACAAACGCAGAGTCTTTTCGGCAAACTCCTGATTATTCCGAACCAGGAATCCATCGTGCCCGTCACGGACCCGCTCTTTCAAAGATCCGGTTCCAAACGTCACCATCGGAATGCCCAAACACAAGCCTTCCAGGGCTGATAAACAAAATGTTTCGTCTTTATGGCCGGGGACGAGCATCACGCGGATATGCGACAAGGCCTCAATCAGTTCTGTCCGCGACACGCGTCCACGAATATGAATGCCGACCTGTTTTAATGTCGCATGATCCTGGGTGCAATCGCTGTAGACATGTAACTGCGCCTGCGGATTGCGGGGAAACACAGACTCCGTCCACAGCCGGATCAGATTCTCCAACCCGCGATAAGATTGGGAAATAAACGCCGCATGCGGAGGGACCGGTAACGCCACGGGCAACGCCTCTAACACACTCGGCTCTATCCCATGTCCGATTATCACCGAAGGACAGAAACGTAGTAACACCGGATAATCGTCCCGATGGTCATCTCCCAGAAAGACACAGGTCGGCCGCCACCGCGCCAGAGACAGGGCCCTCCCCTTCCGGATCTCGCGCCACATCCTCACGGGATTATGATACCACAGGAACGGGCGAAAGTTCTTATGTCCGGATTTCGCCGCATAGAGATCAAACAAGGTCGCGTCATTGCAGGCAATCACAATATCTGCGCGAAAATCCGTGGGGTCATATTTGCACGACCACCGGATCCCGTTGACCTCTTGCGATCCGGCCTCATGACAGAACACCTGAACCTCGTGCCCCTGATCCGACAAAGCCCGGGACAGAGAAATAATACAGCGTTCAATGCCCCCCAAAGGGCGGGATGCGGCTGTTTCTTCGTTATACAGGGTCCTGGTACAATCCAGAAAGGCGATTTTCAGGCGGCGATGCAGCATCATGCGCCTCGATAGGCCTGTGTTGGCCATGCATAATCCGTATCATTCCCTTTTTCCCCGAACGTCATATCCACCATATACCGTGCGACACGATCAACATCGAAGACCTCATGGATTTTCCGGTATCCTTTTTCGGCAAGGGCGCGCCGTTCCTCATCATGGCCGTCGTAATATCTTATTTTCGCGATCAGGTCCTGTTCTGACTCATAGGGGACATAATCCCCATCTGTAAAAATATCGGTATAACGCGGCCCAACAGGCGCAAATACCAACAACCCGTTGCCCATATATTGCGACATTCTGTCCGATGCATAGAGGTAATAATCTTCGGTTTTATTGATCACAAGCCCCATCTTGGCAGAGGCCAAAGCCGACATATATGCCATGCCGAAAATTTTCCGGTCATTTATCCCTGCCCCATAAATATCGATGACCATATCCGGAATGGCCTGCACCACATGGGACACCATCACCTGACGATGATCATTCTGGCGCATTGCGCCTGCCGCAAAAAACAAATCAGAGGTATAGGTGTCCGCCGCAAATGCCCGTCCGGTATCAATCGCGCGATCAACAGGATTCGGAAGAAATGCCGCGAATGTTTCAGAAGAAGAAAATGCCTTTAACGCGTCACCTGCCGTCGTAATAAAAATCCCGTCCACATGGCCCATCCGATACCGGATGCGATCACAATTTCCGGTATCGGACAACGGATCTACATTCAAATGCACAATTTTGACACCCGGACACAGGGCACGAATGCGGCCCAACGTGTCATTGTGAATAAACTGGCAATGCGCCAGAATAATCATCTCTGGCCTGAAATCTTCGCAATTCTGAATCAATAAGGCGTTTGTTTTTTTTATGCCCATACGGCTGGATTTAAATGGGTTTGACAGCCGGGCCACGTCCTTGTCATTAAACACCTGAACATTGTGCCCATTGCGGATCAACCCATTCACAATCCGTTGCGGAAACAGGTAGAATCGTTTGAAGTTTTCGATTCCTCCAAAATTTCCAACATATAAAATGCGCATGGGCCATTCTCCAAATTTTTATGATGCGCAACTACATCCGCGCAGGAATTTCAATCCCGACCAGATCCAGCGACAGTTCCAACTGCGCCAGAACCATCGCCGACAAAGTCAGCCATGATTGCTTTTGCGCCGCATTTTCTTCGGATAAAATATGCGTGTTGCCATAGAACGAGCTAAAGGCTTGCGCCAGTTTATAGGCATGATCACACACCACATGCGGCGTGTAATTGCGCACCGCTGTGTCGATGACTTCCGGCAATTCGGTAATCATCAAATACAAGGCCCGATCCTGATCCGATAACAGAATATCTCCACCGGCTTTATATCCTGCTTTTTCCAACAGGGATTTGATACGGACTGCTTGATACAGCAGATACGGGCCGGTTTTTCCTTCGAAACTGGTCATGCGATCCAGATCAAACACGTAATCGGCCGAAAAATTATTTTGCAAATCGGCAAATTTGATGGCGGCAATCGCGACCTTCATCGCAATATCGGATTTTTCATCCTCCGAGAACGTGTCCCCGACCTTGGCGGCGTCCAGACGCTCGATCGCTTTGTCTTTGCCCATGGCAATCAAGTCTTCGAGACGCAGAACACCTCCGTCTCGTGTTTTGAATGGCTTGCCATCCGTTCCGTTCATCGTGCCATATCCCAAATTGGTCAATTCGACATCATCGCGGACAATCTTGGTCAGTTTGGCTCCGCGAAAAACTTGTTCGAAATGCAACGCCTGACGTTTATCGACAATATAGAGAATTTTAACGGGGTCATAATCGCGTACACGTTCCAGAATCGTTGCCAGATCGGTGGTGCCGTACATCACCCCGCCATCGCGTTTGTATAAAATCAGCGGTGGAAACTCTTTGGTATCATCATTCTTTTTGACATGCACAACGGTCGCGCCTTCGGATTCCACGGCATAGCCTTTGGCTTTTAAGTCATCCACCATCGGCGCAATCAAATCATGAACATCAGACTCACCTTTCCACAGATCAAACATCACATTCAATGCGGTAAAATTCCGTTTCATTGACTCGATCGACACACGCAACATATGTTGCCACAACGCATAATATCCAGCGCGTTTGTTTTGCAAATCAACTGTCGCCGCACGCGACAAATCCATACGCACAGGGTCAGCCTTTGAATCACCTGATGCCTTCGGATAGATAATTGCCAAATCTTCGATTGTTACGGGTGACTCTGACGGATAAGGCCCCGTATAAGTGGGATCAAAATACACCCATTCCGGATGCATGATTTCCAATTCGGAAATGACCATCCCCATCATCGTACCCCAATCTCCCATATGAATATCACCGATCGCGTTATATCCGGTGAATTTCAAAATCCGGCGAATGGAATCCCCGATAATCGATGACCGCAAATGCCCGACATGCATAGCCTTGGCAACGTTCGGCCCACCATAATCCAGAACAATGGTCTCGCCCTGCGCTGTCGGATCCACTCCACAGCGTGGATGATCAACCAGTCCGGAAATATAGGTTTTCAAAGCCGCATCCGTCAGCGTAAGATTGATAAACCCGGGGCCGGCAATGTCTATTTTGCGAAACATCTTTTCACCCTCACCTAAATCCTCTCCCATCAAGGGAGAGGACTTTGTTGTGAGATAACTCCCTCTCCCCTCGTGGGAGAGGGGTGGGGTGAGGGGGATAGATTGAAGTTTTTCAACAATTTTTTGGGCCACCTCACGCGGATTTTTCTTCGCCGCCTTGGCCGCAGCCATCGCGCCATTACATTGGAACTGTGCCAAATCAGGACGATCCGAAAAAATGACCCGCCCGAAGGATGTGTCCAATCCTTCCGCCGCAAACGCTTGTCCCAAAATATCGGATAATTGTGTAACTAATGAAGCCATTATTCTCTGATCTTTTCTCTCATTATAAAATATGTTTTTTTCACGCATTCAGACTTTTTATAAAAACATCCAAGTCCTCTGTATAATCTAATAATGGGTCTGGATCCGGATGAAATCCGAAATGCTCATAATAGGAAATGGCACTTCTATTTTCTTTCACAACAGCCCAGCGGATATACTGACAATTCTTTTCAAGAGCCCTTACAGACAATTCCTTCATAAGGGCTTTTGCAATACCGGAATTCCGGCAAGATGGTTTTATATACAGCCCCATAAAATGTAGAAATGGTGATGCTGCGTAAGGAGATGCTCCCAAAAAGTAAAAAACAACACCTATATATTCATCACCATCTTTTGCCACCAACCCACGCAACACAGCATCGGGCAGACACAAAGCATGACAGAATTTTTCTGCATCTGCCGAGATATATCGCTCCGTCCCTTGTTCTTTACAAAGAGCGCAAAACATATCCCATGCGGCATGAGCATTTGTTGCATCTACAGCCCGTATATCCATAGCAACCTTCTCTACGCATCAATATTGGTCGCTTTCAGCGCGTTTTGCTGGATAAAGTCACGGCGAGGTTCGACAACATCCCCCATCAACGTGGACAGGATATCATTGGCTTCGACCGCATCATCAATACTGACTTGTAACAAGGTACGGGCTTCGGGATCCAGCGTTGTTTCCCACAATTGTTCGGGGTTCATTTCCCCCAAACCTTTGTATCGCTGGATTTGCAAGCCACGTTTGGAAAATTCCACCACCGCGTTATAAAATCCCAATGGCCCTGTCACCATACAGATTTCTTTGCCCTTGGCATCCAGACGGCCGCTGCCTGCGAAATTCTCCTGCACCCATGGCATCAAATTCTGCACCCGCACCGCATCGGTCGAGCGAATGGAATCAGAGGTAATACGGATCACTTCGGTCACACCGCGCAGAGTGCGAGTCAGGCGATAGCCTTCCCCTTCTTCGAACGCGACCGACCATCCTTTTTCATGGCGGACAGCCATCTCGTTCAAACGAATAGCCAGATCGGACGCAATGCGCGATCCTTTTTCCACATCCTGCAACGCCGATGCATCATACACACCGACGGCTGCAGCCTGTTCCACCAGATAGGCATTGCCCACCCGCACGTTCAAGGCATTGAGCGATAACCGCAATCCCCGCGCTTTGTTACACAGATCCAGAAAATCATGTCCGGTACGGGCGGCGCCTGTATGATCGGTAAAGACCATCTCTTCCGAAGCGGCCTGCAACAAATACGCATCCAGCGCATCATCGTTTTTCAAATACATTTCTGCCGCATTGCCGCGCTTGACCTTGTAGAGCGGAGGTTGCGCGATATACAGGTATCCACGCCCGATCACATCCGGCATATAGCGATAGAAGAACGTCAACAGCAGCGTACGAATATGCGACCCGTCAACGTCGGCGTCAGTCATGATAATAATTTTGTGGTAACGGATTTTATCGACATTCAATTCGTCATGAATTCCCGTCCCCAAAGCCGTAATCAGCGTGCCCAATTCCTGACTGCCCAAAATTTTATCCAGACGCGCCCGTTCGACGTTCAGGATTTTTCCGCGCAATGGCAGAATCGCCTGATGCCGGCGGTTACGCCCTTGCTTGGCCGATCCACCCGCCGAGTCCCCTTCCACGATGAAGATTTCGGATAAGGCCGGATCTTTTTCCTGACAATCTGCCAATTTTCCGGGCAGGTTGGAAATATCCATCACACCCTTCCGGCGCGACAATTCCCGCGCACGGCGAGCGGCTTCGCGGGCCGAAGCCGCATCCACAATTTTCGAGACGATTTTTTTGGCTTCGGCAGGATGTTCTTCCAACCATATGCCCAACCCTTCCAGAACAGCCTGCTCCACCACAGGACGGACTTCGGAAGACACCAATTTATCTTTGGTCTGGCTCGAAAATTTTGGATCAGGCACTTTAACCGACAATACACATGTCAAGCCTTCGCGCATATCTTCGCCCGAGATCGCCAGATCCTTGGCTTTTTTCATGTAGCCATTTTCTTCGGCATATTTGGTCAAAAGACGGGTTAAAGCCCCGCGGAATCCCGCCAAGTGCGTTCCCCCGTCCCGTTGCGGAATATTGTTGGTAAAGCACAACATGGTTTCGTGGTACGAATCTGTCCACTCCATTGCCACATCCACACCGATCGACTCGCCTTTGTAATTGATCGCGATCGAGGGTTGAAAAATGGCGGCTTTGCTACGGTCCAGATATTCCACAAAACTGGCAATCCCGCCTTCGTAACAGAAACGGACCTCGACCGGCTCTTCCGGACGATCATCGCGCAGCAGAATATTGACACCGGAATTCAAAAACGCCAATTCGCGCAGACGATCCTGCAACGTGCCGAAATCAAATTCTGTCATGGTAAACGTCTCAGGCGATGGCAGGAACGTCACTTCGGTTCCATTACGGCCCGCATGCGGCTTGACAGCCTTGATCGGAGCCTCGGCCTCCCCATTGCGGAAACGCATAAACCATTCATACCCATCGCGCCATACACGCAAATCCAGATGGTCGGACAACGCATTGACCACCGACACACCGACCCCGTGCAACCCGCCAGAAACCTTGTACGAATTCTGGTCGAATTTTCCGCCCGCGTGCAATTTGGTCATGATGACTTCTGCGGCCGAAACCCCTTCCTCGGGGTGAATGGCGACCGGAATTCCCCGCCCGTTATCACGCACCGTCACCGACCCGTCCTTGTTGACAGAAATAAAAACCTCGTCGCAATGTCCGGCCAAAGATTCGTCAATCGCGTTGTCAACGACTTCGTACACCATGTGGTGCAGACCTGTTCCGTCATCGGTATCCCCGATATACATGCCGGGACGTTTGCGCACTGCATCCAATCCGCGCAGAACTTTAATCGAATCCGCGCCATAAGCCTGGGCAGCGGCATTCTGTTCCGGAGTAAGGTCAGGTTGAGCAATAGCGGTATTTTCGGACATTCTTGTTTCCTAAAATTCTGTAAGGCATATCAAAGGCCAAAGCCCCTGAATTTCTGCGATTTTTAATAGAGAATTTGTTATAGCAGAACGCCCCGAAAAGACCAGAGGAAAAGGGAATTTTACCCCCGTTTTTTTACCACAAAAAACACAGATAACACGGGAGTTTCTTCGTCTCGATCGTCACTCCGGCACCACGGGATAAGAGCCGAAATCCCGTCTTTTTCTGCCCCCCCCTTAAACTGCCTCACGGTCAGAAAATGACGTTCACACTGAAAATCGAATACTGAAAAGATTGGTCGGAGTGACAGGATTTGAACCTGCGACCCCTTGCACCCCATGCAAGTGCGCTACCGGGCTGCGCCACACTCCGACACAAAAAGAAACAGCAGCGGACTTTCCCGCCACATATAGCACTCCCGCCTTCTACACGCTCCCGTCTCAGGAATCAAGCCCTATTTTTGCCGTTAAGGTTTGAGTAAAACCCGCGCGGTCACAGACAAATTAACTTCGGATTCGCCCGGAGCCGCAACGGGGGCCGCCATCTTATCACTTTCCATCCGTGCGCCCATAGAGGCCTTGACCATCATAACAGGCTGAGGTTGCGGCATATAGGCGCCTTCCACCGTCACCTCCGTAATATCATACCCTGATTTCCCGAGTGTTTTGGCGATCAGATCGGCTTTCTTCTGGATCTTTTTCAACGCGCCGACCATCAACTCATCCCGCTGAGCTTCGGCCAATTCGCTTGACAAGATATAATTCAATCCATTCATGACAAACCCCATATCCTGAATCTTCGCCACACCGTCCAGAATTTTTTGAGAATCTTTGGATTCCAGATCCAGTGTCTGACTCCCCTTCCATACCATGCGTTCTTTCTTGTCTGCAACAGAGGTTGCTTTCAACGATGGGTTGGGATCATAAGAATACACATAGTAATTTCCCGTACTGGCCTTGATGGACGGCTCGGCAGAGGCAACGGCCAACGCCTTTTTCATCGCCTGATTGATCGCATCCTGCACTTTGCGGGAATCCTTGTTCTCTACCTCAATGCGCAAACTGGCCACCAACACGTCCTGATCGACTTTTTTCTGGTCAGATGCCGTTAACGTCACCACCGTCCCCGGAACCATCGCATCGGTCTTCGTAACATTTTTGCCTTCTTCCGCAGCAAAAACCACCGGGGTCAGAACCAAAGACAAAGCACAGAACGCGGCAACAAGGTGATATTTCATGAACGTGTTTCCTTTTTACGAGGGGAGGTTGAAGGTTTAGGTTTGGGTGTTTTCATCGATGTTTTGGGCGACATTTTTGCCCCATAGAGTTCATGGGCACGATCTTCGAAGGCTTTGACCATACGGCGAACAATTTCGTTAAAAAACACACCCATCACTTTTTGAAAGATCACATTTTTGAATTCGAAATCGACATAAAAATCGACATCGCACCCGCCTGTGGCATTGGGGGTAAAATCCCATGTGTTGGACAAATAGCGCAACGGCCCGTTGATGTACTCAACGCGCACCGCATGCGGGCGGTCATAGGTCACGCGTGAGACAAACCATTCGCGAAAGGCTTTATATCCAATCACCAAATTGGCCATTAACATGTTGTCAGAGCGCGCCACAATATGACATTCTTGGCACCATGGCAAGAATTCCGGATAGCGTTCAACATCCAGAACAAGATCAAACATTTGTTCAGGCGAGTACGGGAGAGATTTCGTTTCGGCGTGTGTTGGCATCTAAACGTGCTTCTTGTTCTATGCGTTGCTTTAAATTTGCAAAGATATTATCTGTAACGGCAGGACATTTCGATTCTTCTGGGAGTACACCACTATCTTCCTTGTTGGCCAAAGCGTTAATTCCTGCAAATTCGTTTTCAGTATACCCGATTTTCGTTTGCGCAAAAGCGGCAATTTCAATATGTCCGGCCTTGTGCGGATAAACAATCATTTCTTGGAGATACGCTGCCGCCAGAGAATAGACATATGTTTGCTTATCCTGTGTTGGCCCCGTCCCATCGGAATTGTGGCGAAGATCACAAAGTTTCACAAACGCTGCCAAAGGGTTTGTGGCAATCTGGTTGATGTACTTGAAATAAGACTTCTCTTCCTTTTTATGAAGCAAACAAACGGCGTCCAGCACATCATCCGGTAACAACCCTTTCAAGTCGTTTGCAAGATCAAGAGCCGGATTTTCTTCACCGATATCATGAAGCAAGGCCACCAAACTGGCCTTCCAGACCTGTTCCTCGGAACCCAAAATCTCCAGACCATGTTTCTGGACATATCCGGCAACCGCCATCGGGTGGTCGACATAACACGCGCCATCCGATTTGCGCTTATCCATCGCATGCAGGATATAACACAGCATCAACCCGCATTGCGTTTCACTAATCCGTCCATCTGCTTTTAACTGTTGCAAAGTTGCCGTAATGGCTGACACAGGAAAAGCAGAGGTTGTCTGGCTTAAACCACCATCCGTCCCCAGCTCTTTACGAGACGTTGGAGCATCGGCCAAAGGTGTATATTCCGAGAGTATATCTTGAATTTCCTCAAGACCCAGTTGCCAATCCACCAAAACATCTTCATAAAAATGTCGAACTTTTATGATGTCGCGCAGATAACAATCTTCGATAATTCTATTCATTTTATCAGAATGGGATCCTGGGGTTGTTTCATACATAAACCCAATTACAAGATTGCGAAAATCTCCTGAAGATATTTCTTCAGCATCCCAAATATCTTGTAATGTTTTCGCATTGTATAAAGAAATAGCATTTCGCAGATAGCAAAATTGATCTCGTCCAGATTCTGGATGATCCATCATATTGGCCGATAAAAGTGCCAAAGCTTGGCGTGGAGGAATAAACCCATGGCGCAACGCACTTCTAAGTAAATCTACCACCAACTCTTTAGGAAAAGCCATCGTCGAAAAGTTTTTTAAAAAGGGCCGTCCCACAGCTTTTTTGAAGTACGGCACAAGATGTGAGATGACCTTACACAGGCCCCAAATTTCCAAATTGGCAAAATCCCCAGAATGATTATCCATAAAACGACACCTTAACTGTCACAACTTATATGTGAGTCGGAGAAATTCTGTCAACAAATTTATGAATAATAAAGAAACCTTTTTGAGGGGGAAACGAAGTGGGTCAAAGCCCCCCCTATCCCCTCAAAGGTTGATCATAAACCAGCCTACACACGCTGCACGCACATGGCGATGCCCATGCCGCCACCAATGCACAAGGTCACCAGACCTTTTTTGGCATCGCGGCGTTTCATTTCGTGCAACAACGTGGTCAGAACACGTGCGCCGGAGGCTCCGATCGGGTGGCCTAACGCAATGGCCCCGCCATTGACATTCACCTTGGCGGCATCCAATCCCAACCCTTTCAGAACCGAGCAGGCTTGAGCCGCAAAGGCTTCGTTGGCCTCGATCACATCCAGATCGGCCACGGACCACCCTGCTTTTTCCAGAGCTTTTTGGGAGGCCGGGATCGGCCCCGTCCCCATCACTTTGGGATCAACCCCGGCTGTTGCCCAAGATGCAATCGTCGCCAAAGGTGTCAGACCGCGTTTCTGGGCCTCGGACGCCGACATCAATACCAACGCCGCCGCACCGTCATTAATTCCGGAGGCATTTCCTGCCGTTACCGTTCCATCCGGCTTGAACGCAGGGCGCAAAGCCGACAGCGTTTCAACCGTTGTGCCGGCACGTGGAAACTCATCCGTATCGAACACGATCTCTTGCTTTTTCTGCTTGATAGTGACGGGCGCGATTTCATCTTTGAACACGCCGGCCTTGATCGCAGCTTCGGCGCGTTGTTGTGATGTCGCAGCCAATGCATCCTGATCCGCGCGGGTCAGTTGATAAGCCTCTGCCACGTTTTCGGCCGTAATGCCCATGTGATAGCCATTAAAAGCATCCCATAACCCGTCCTTGATCATCGTATCGATAAATTCGGTATTGCCCATTTTGGTGCCATTGCGCAAATTGGCGGCGTGCGCGGATTGGCTCATGCTTTCCTGCCCCCCTGCCACAACGATTGTGGAATCCCCATTGCGGATCGATTGCAGACCCAGCGCGACCGCCCGTAATCCGGATCCACAGACCTGATTGATCGTCATCGCGGTTTTTTCCACGGGAATTCCGGCCGCAATGGCTGTCTGACGCGCGGGGTTCTGTCCACATCCGGCGGTCAACACCTGCCCCAGAATGACGTCATCTACCTCGGCCGGAGCAACCTTTGCCTCGGCCAAGGCCGCTGTGACCGCGACTTTTCCCAAATCCACCGCCGACAGGCTGGACAAACTCCCCAGAAAAGAGCCAATGGCCGTACGTTTGGCGGCAACAATAACAACAGATTCAGCAGACATGGATTAATCCTCTCGATGATCATGATAATTTCATTTTAAGACGCGCAAAGCCACAGGACTATGCCGTATATAGGCCATAAAAGAAAGACACGTTGATTATTGCACCGCAAAATCCGTTTTTTGCCCAAAAAAATTAATAAAGTGTAAAAAATTCTTGCACTTTCTTTTAAGGTTATGTAAATATTGCTAATAAATAGAAAAAGAGGTGTGTGATGGCAAAGTTTATTATCAATCCCGATATGTCTTCTCAGGATATTTCCCGATACCTCGCGTCTTGGGTTAAAGCTGCATCGCGCCTTTCTTCTGGCCTACACAAAAATCCCAATCGGCTAGCCCCCCAAAAAGTTGAACAATTTTTGAAAGAAGGCTTTGATCCTATTCTTGCCTACTTCTTTAATACGCCAGACGGGAAGCAACATCTTACTCCTCTACATGATGGAACAAAAAGCTGGCAAGATCTTTTAAATAAACAGTTACAAGAAATCCTGAAAACCTATCAGGACGCCTATCTTTTTGTGTTCCAAAAGAACCTGGAAGGATATGAGCAAAGAATATCCTCTGTCGTTGCAGATACCAAACGGGATCCAGATGCGTTCCGTAGCATGATTTTAGGGCGTCAAATTCAGACTCCTCATGTCCTAAGAACACTGAATGAGAGCCCTCAAATATTTGAGGGAACCCGTGAAAAGGCGGCTCACTTGCTGGAGGAACATATCGCTCGTCTAAAAGATATCGATCCACTCCCTCCCAGAGCATCCTTAGAGAAAATTTTGACAAAAAAGCCTCTGTTTGACGGACCGACCCGTCAAGAAGAATATTACCTGTTTAGTCCCAGAGTCTTCAGGGACGGGTTTATTTTAAATAACTCTGGTT
>CAZMZK010000024.1:0-15398 GCA_964570705.1 uncultured Micavibrio sp. | reverse complement strand
GCTTTCGTTGTCGGAGGGCTGCAAGCTCTGGCTCTCTCGGCATTGGCGGGGCGGCTGGCGTGGTTGCAAGTCGTCGAGGGCGAGAAATACAAAACCCTGGCAGAAAACAACCGGATTAACGTCAAGATATTGCCCCCGTCACGCGGGCAGATTGTCGATCGTTTCGGGGTGCCTTTGGCCACGAATTTGCAGAATTTTCAGGTGCTGGTTACCCCCGAACAAGTCGATGATCTGGAAAAATCCCTGCGGGATTTGCAGACCTATATCGCGATTGACGAAGCCAGTATCAAAAAGGCGTTGCGGCAGGCCAAGCGCAATCCACAATACGTGCCCGTAGAGGTGCGGAATAAATTGAATTGGGATGAAGTGTCTCAGGTAGAGCTGAATCTGGTTGATTTACCCGGAATTTCTATTCAGGCCGGAGATTTGCGCAGTTACCCTTACAAAGAAGCGACGGGACATTTGATTGGCTATGTCGGGCGTGTCAGCGAGCAGGATATGAACGGAGATCCGTTATTGTCGCTGCCCGGATTTCAGGTGGGAAAAAGCGGAATTGAAAAGCAGTATGAAGTCCAATTGCAAGGGAAACCGGGCAAAGCCGAGGTAGAGGTGAATGTCCATGGGCGGGCGGTGCGGGAATTGAATCGTACGGCCAGCATTCAAGGCGGGCGGTTGATTTTATCCATTGATGCCGAATTTCAACGTTTTGTCCAACAACGTTTGTCCACGGAACGCAGCGCGGCCGCGATTGTCATGGATGCGGTGACAGGGGCTGTATACGCACTGGCCAATTACCCGAGTTTCGATCCGAACGTCTTTGCGGGGGGGATTTCCTCTATGGACTGGGAACAGTTGCGCGACGATCCGGCCCAGCCATTGAATAACAAAGTCGTGGGCGGATTATACCCCCCGGGATCCACATTCAAAATGTGTACGGCTTTGGCGGGGCTCGAGGCCGGTGTCATTGACGAAAATACAACAGTATCCTGTCCGGGGCATTATGATTTCGGGGGTAACCGATTCCATTGCTGGAAACAGGGAGGGCATGGCACGGTTAATTTAACGCGGGCTTTGGCGGAATCCTGTGATACGTATTTCTACAAAATGTCGACCTCTGTCGGCATTGATAAGATTGCGGACATGGCGCGGCGCTTGGGGATAGGCAGTGCTCTGGATTTTGATCTTCCCGAAACCAAGGCGGGAGTTGTTCCCGATACCGCGTGGAAACGCAAGCAAGCCGATAAGGTCTGGCATCCGGGAGAAACCATCAACGCATCGATCGGACAAGGGTATATGTTGGCATCCCCGTTACAGTTGGCGACCATGGTTTCGCGCATTGTGAACGGAGGAAAAGGCGTCAAGCCTTGGTTGGCCGGATATTCCGGAGACCAGCGCCTTTATCAGGTGAGTGCCGATGATTTAAAAATCGCTCCGCACCATCTGGAATTGGTGCGCCGTGGGATGGAAGGAGTCTTGTCTCCGGGGGGCACAGCTTTTGCGGCGCGGATTAAAGAAGAAGGCTTCGAGATGGGCGGAAAGACCGGAACATCACAGGTCAAGCGGATTACCAAAGCTGAACGGGCCCAAGGGGTGCGGCGGCAGGAAGATTTGCCATGGCATTTGCGCCACCATGGGTTATTTGTCGGGTATGCGCCCGTTCATAACCCGCGTTATGTGTGCGCGGTGATCGTGGAGCACGGAGGCAGTGGATCGGGTGCGGCGGCCCCCATTGCGCATGATATTATGTTAGAAGTGCAAAAGCGTAATCCGGCAACCAAAGCGATGGAGAAAGTCCAAAAATGAGTGTTTTCCGGTCATCCATTACCACAGAGGATATGAGCTTTTGGGGAAAACTGCGTCAAATCGCATGGGGGCAGGTTCTGGCGTTATGTGGCGTGGCCATGATCGGGTTCCTGTGTTTGTATTCGGCTGCCGGAGGGGATATTGATCCATGGGCATCGGCCCAGATTATGCGGTTTGGATTTGCTCTCGGGATTTTGGTGGCTATTGGATTAACGGATATCAAATGGATCTTCCGGATTGCGTATCCGTTTCATGCAATCGTCATTGTTTTGTTACTGTTGGTGGATATTTTCGGGCATATCGGTATGGGGGCGCAACGCTGGCTGGATTTGGGTGTCATGAAAATCCAACCCTCGGAATTGGCAAAAATTTCGACGATCCTGTGCTTGGCGCGCTATTACCATGCCAAAGAATTATATGAAGCGCGTCAGATTAAAAATTTGCTGGTTCCCGCGTTGATGATCTTGATTCCTGTGGCGTTGGTTGTGGCGCAACCGGATTTGGGGACCGGAATGGCCATTGTGTTGGGCGGTATTGCCATGATGTTTGCCGGAGGCGTATCCATTTGGTTGTTTATTGTCGGCGGTATCGTTGCGGTGGCGGCCTTGCCGATTGCGTGGCAATTTATGCATGAATATCAACAAAAACGTGTTCTGATTTTTCTGGATCCGGAATCGGACCCCTTGGGTGCGGGATTTCACATTACCCAGTCAAAGATTGCGTTGGGCTCTGGGGGCATCACCGGAAAAGGGTTTTTGGAGGGGACACAAACCCACCTGAATTTTTTGCCGGAAAAACATACAGATTTTATTTTTACGTTATGGGCCGAGGAATGGGGATTGCTCGGGGGCTTGTTTTTATTGTCGGTTCTTGGCTTGATTATCCTCTATGGGTATTGGATTGCCTTTCGCTGTCGCAGCCAGTTTACGCGGTTGGTGGCCTTTGGCTTAACGATTAATTTTTCGGTCTATGTGCTGGTGAATATCGGGATGGTCATGGGATTGCTGCCTGTGGTTGGAATTCCTCTGCCGCTCATGTCCTATGGGGGGACGGCCATGATTTCGGTTATGGCGGCGTTCGGGATTATCCAATCGTGCAATGTTCATCGTGATACGCGCCTGCCCAAAGGATTTTAGGGCGTGTCATCACTCGATGTACGATTTTTACGGTTATATTGTTCTGGGGAAGGTTTTGGCAAGCGGCGTAAATTAAAAAAAAGACCCCGGTACATCACCCTCCTACCGCACGGTTTGTCCGTGTGGCACAAGGATTGTACCGGGATCGTGATGTGATCCTACTGTGCTCTTGCCCAAAAAGCAAGAAAAATTTTGGGTTGTTTCTTCTCTGTACCTCTTCTATATAAAACGGGCATTTGAAGAGGATATTTTTATGATTGAGACGTTGTTGGATCCGGCTATCTGGATGAGTTTTGTGACCTTATGCCTGTTAGAGGTTGTTTTGGGGTTTGATAATCTTGTTCTTATCTCTATTCTGTCCGACAAACTTCCCCCCTCAAAACGCCCGCTGGCGCGCCGCTTGGGGTTGGTCATTGCACTGGTAACGCGTATTTTGCTGTTAAGTCTGATTTTTGTTCTGGCCCATTTGACGGATCCGTTGTTCAGCCTGTTTGATAAAGACATATCGGCACGAGACATTATTTTGATCTGTGGGGGATTATTCCTGATCGGGAAAGGAACAGTCGAAATCCATAGTAAAATCGAAGGGGCTGAACACGGAGCCGGAGCCGCCCCGCGCTTTTCTACGTTTGGTTTGGTGATCGGGCAAATTGTTGTGATGGATATTGTGTTCTCGTTTGACAGCGTACTGACTGCGGTTGGTATTGCCGAACATATCGGCGTCATGATTGCCGCCATTATCGTGTCGGTGTTGTTTATGGTGCTGGCGGTTAACTGGATATCCGACTTCATTAGTCGTCATCCAACTTTAAAAGTCCTGGCGCTCTCATACATGCTGTTGATCGGGATGGCGTTGATTGGAGAAGGGTGTCATTTTGAAATTCCGAAAGGGTATTTGTATTTCGCAATGGCGTTCTCGTTCTCGGTCGAGGGTGTCAATATGATGATCCGCAAGAAACACCATCAGAAAGAAATCCAACAAGATCCAAAACTCTGACAAGGCTTTCCATTTTGGAATATTTTTAAAACAGAGGGATTATTTCGTCTGTACGGTTCGTATCTGATCCCGAATCCATCTGTTCAAAGGGTGCCACACGTCTTTTTCCGCCCGTGCCCCGACCATCATACTGATATGCCCGCAATCGGGAACCATCTGGTCGGATCCTTTGATCTGACGCGCCAAAGCCCGCGCCGAAGTGGGGGGAACAATTTTATCTTTCGCCGGAATAATCACCAAGGATGGCTTTTTGATTTTTTTGGCCTCAATGGGAATCCCTGCAACGGACCATGTGCCCGCCACCGGAGCATTATCCAGATACCATCGGCGCACCGTTTGTTGCACCACGCCCGATGGCAAATCTCCGCCACCATTGACCCAATCTTCGACCGCCACAAATAATTTTGCCTCGCGACTATTTTCTTTCATATCGGCAAAGGCCGAAAATTTGCGGGCCACCATAGACGGATCAACGCCCGCAAAAATCATCTGCAACCATTCATTGGGCAAATAATTCAAATGCAGAACACGTTGCAATCCGTCCGGCGCCCATCCGGCAATCGCCTCGGCAAAGTTTCCTTTGGCCCCTGCTTGAAAATCCCATGGGGTTGCAATAAACACCAACGCATCAAAAGCCTCTGGATTCAAAATCTCGCTGGCGGCCAGAAACAATCCCCCCATGCAATAACCGATTCCGATCAACGGCGTATCCACCTGCGCCGATAACCATGTGATCGCCCGTGCCAATTTTTGACTTAACGCCGAATCCAGATCCGCCAGTTCCGGATCATTGCGCATCTGTCCCCACTCCAGCACGAACACGTCATACCCCTGTGCCGCCAACCACCGGATCAATGAGCGATCCTCCGGCAGGATATCCAATATCTCTGCCCCATTGATCATAGAGGGGATCAGAAAAAGAGAGGCTTTTGGCTTGGCCGTCCGCCCGCGTGTTTTTCCGGCAAACCATGCGATGCGCGCTTCACCATCCGACCAGACGATGCTGGTTCGTTCGGGTTTGCGTTCATACGGATGTAACTGGTACTGCCGTAATCCGGCGACAACTTTTTCCATACTGGCGCGCGCCGTTTGCCCGTCCGGTTTTTGCCAGAAGTCATCGGTAAAGTTTTTTCCCTTCAGCAAGCTCGGCTGCGCCAAAGCACCGGATGCTAATGCTAATTGCATCATCAACGGACGTTGACGATGGGCTGGAAGTATTGTGGAAAATTCGGTCGGATGATCCATGTATCTATTTAACACGATTTGGTATAGATTGTGCAAAGCGATTGTCACATACGACAATTTGTGCTTAATTATTAAGATGTAATTTCTGCAACACTCCACACCGAAGGTGCACCATGGCTGCAAAAAAAGGTGGCGATAAGCCAACCGTCATTAAAAAATATGCGAATCGCCGTCTTTATGACACAGGGCGGAGTAGCTACGTAACCCTTGAAGACCTGTGCGAAATGGTCAAAGAAGGGTATGATTTTGTTGTGTATGATGCAAAATCCGGCGAAGATCTGACCCGCTCTGTGATGACCCAGATCATTGCCGAACAAGAAGGCAAAGAAGGGCAAAATTTGCTGCCGACCAATTTCATGAAACAATTGATCGGGTTTTATGGCGACAATATGGGTAAGCTGGTTCCCAACTATCTGGAACAATCTTTTGCCGAATTCGCCAAAAAACAGGATGAATTCCGCGCCCAGATGAACAAATCCTTCGGCGGGATTTTTCCGATGTCGTCTCTGGAAGAATTGAGCAAACAAAACATGGCGATGTTTGAAAATGCAATGAAAGCGTTTTCGGCGTTTACCATGAACGGCAAACACAAAACCGGATCCGATGATAAATAAGAGATAAAAGATCCATCTCTTAAAAATTACCCCTCTGAAGAACCCGTTTTTTGACGGGTTTTTTTATGGGGCTCTGTCAATCGATGGCCCTCGCTGGAATTTTTATAGATTCAGGTGGTGGTGTAAATATGTGGTTTAAAGTATTGAATTTGTTTAAAAATTTCCAAAAGAGACTCTCGGGGCTATATTTCCTAATTGTAAATAAGCGAAACGTAACGTTTCGTATCAATATAAAAAATGTATAGATCTTTGGGCAAGGGGGGTGTACTTCATGAGGAACATGCCTAAGTAAGAACAGGTCAGAAGATCATGGAAAGGGATAGAATAATGAAGATAACGTTGCGCGATTGGGCTACCCCTATGGTGGCGGGTGCCTTTTTACTTTCTGCCACAACCGGAATTTTGATTTTTTTTCACTGGGATACCGGCTTGAACAAAGCCGCGCATGAATGGCTGGGATGGGCTTTGGTTTTGGGGGTTGCTGCCCACTTGACCTCGAATTTTGCTGGTTTCCAAAAACGATTCGCAGCCCCGCTGAGCAAAATCATTATCGGTGTCTTTGCCGCCGTTCTTTTGCTGTCATTTATCCCCGCAGGCAAAGACGGTGAAGGATCGCCTGTCCGCGCCAGCCTGGATGCCCTTACAGCGGCGCCGCTCTCATCGGTGGCACTGATCGCCAAAAAGGATGTGAATGCCCTGATATTGGAACTTCAAGCCGAGGGGATTGTCATCACCGCCGACCAATCTCTGGGCGATGTTTTGCCCAAAGACCGCGAGGCTACCATGGATGCGCTGCGGATTGTTTTTAAAACCGCACCATAACCTTGAGCAAAGGAATAATTAAGCTGAACGTGCTATCCTGAAATCGGGAGTGCTTTATGTCTTCGAAAGTTTTGAAATCGGCCCATAATCAGGTCAGTGCTAACCGCATCCAGCAAATGGGGTTGATTCTGGACCATTTGGTGGATGCTTTGGGGGGGGATCCCTCGGCTCCGCTCCGCCGCGCCCAAATTCTGGCTGATATAGATTGCCATCCCGACACCACCCAATCGGCCCTGATGGACCGATTCGGGATGAACAAATCAACCCTGAACCGCGAAATCGAATGGTTATATGACCAAGGGTGCATTTTACGCACCCCCAGCCAGCAGGACGGGCGGGTTATCCACATGTCCAGCTGTGGCTATGCCAAGAAAAATCTGGGATTGGCTTTGGATTATTTTAACCGCTCACATAAAAACTTGCATTTTTTCTTAGAAACGCTTATAAATCTCTTCACCGATCCCAAACCCACGTTGCGCGATGCCAAATTTTTAGTGGCGGCTACGGATATGGGGGAAGCGTCCCGACAGGAACTCTTCGATCGGGGATATTCCGGCGCCCACACCACCAATGTTCGTGCGCTGGACCATCTGGTTGAACAAGGTTTATTGATCAAAACAGAAGACGAAAATGGGTAAAACATTTAAACCATCTGATGATACCATAAGAGGCCTCCGTCAGGCTGCGTTGTCTGTTTGTTCGGGTGGGAGCGGGCTAAGCATTTCTGGTGGCTTTAATACCGGAACAGGGTTACCTCAGGAAGGTCAGGAAGGTATGTCTCTTATGCCAGCAAACGTCACCCCTAAATAGTTCTTAATTATTTCCAAGAAATTGCAAAAAAGCCTCGGGAGGCTTTTTCGATTGTTGTGATGCCACGCCCTAATACTTTACACTGCAACCATAAGGGTTGGTGGAAGGGGTGGTGACGGTTTGTCCGGCTTTGATATCCGATAAAGCTTGGCGGACGTAGTTTTTCGCCATTTTGACGTCGTTTTTATCGGCCGTGGGTGTATCATCGATGGCCCCGCTATAAACCAGATCGCCATCCGCATTAATGACAAACATGTGGGGTGTGGTTCTCGCGCCGTATTGGCGGCCAATATCCCCCAATTCATCAATCACCAAATGGGAATACGCAGCTCCGCGTGTGGCATAAATCGTATTTAATTCCGATGCTTGATAATTGCCTTCTTTTTCTTTGGCTGAAGAATCAATGGCAATCCAGATCACGCCATCGGCTACGGCCTCTTTTTGCAGGGCCTGCATATTCCCCGTATCATAATGTTTGTGGACAAACGGGCAATCCGGATTGGTCCATTCCAACACCACTGTTTTTCCTTTGAAATCGGCCAGAGAAATCGTCTGTCCCATGGTATCATCTGTGGTAAAACTTGGTGCCGGACGCCCGATTTCAGGGGAGGCCATGCTCGGGGTTGCAAATGATAGCAATGCTATAACCATCAGGGAAAAAGTTTTAAAAAAATACATCGTTTAGAGCCTTTCAAAAAAATAAAAGTGTTATTCCGGTATTCCCTGAATGACGTCGGCCACCAGACCATTTGTCAATAATTGTGGCAAAACCCGGGGTTCAGGACGTTGCCCCGTTTTGGAATCGCGGGGGCCATAATACACATAGAGCGGAACACCATTTCGTCCATACTGTGCCAGATAGGCTGTAATATCCGGATTTTGGTTGGTCCAGTCACCCACAACGTATTGAACATGGTATTTTTTGAACAAAGCTTGTGTGGCATTGGTATAGAGGGCCACACGTTCATTGACTTGACAGGTAATGCACCATGACGCCGTCATATCCACGAACAAGGGATCTCCTCCTGCCAGCAATTCGTCAAAACTGGTTTTGCTATAGGAAATATACGGGACATCTTTGGTTGTTGTGTCGTTGGCGATCTCTCCCGCAGATTTCGGGTGACTGAGTGCGGCAATCGCAAATGCCACCAGCAACGCCGCCACAGATAGCGCATGAATCACCGTTTTCACCGGTTGCTTTCGCGGTTCATGATGCGCAATCCAGATCGAGAAAGCAATCAACAACAGCCCCGAGAGCCCCAGCAAAGTGCCATAACTTCCCGAAACCTGTTGGGCATAGACCCAGATCAACCATGCCACAGACGCAAAGAGCGGAAAGGATAAAAACTGACGGAAGGTATTCATCCACGCCCCGGGTTTTGGCAAAGCTTTGCGCAGGGCTGGAATAAAGCACAACACCAGATAGGGGAAGGCCAAGCCGAATCCCAAAGCCAGAAATACACTTAACGCCACGACAGGGGGCTGGGTCAGGGCATAGCCCATGGCGGTCGCCATAAAGGGGGCTGTACAGGGAGTGGCCACAATTGTAGCCAACATGCCGGTAAAGAACGTTCCGGCATAGCCATGTTTTGCGGCCAGACGATGTCCGATATTGGCAAAAATATGTCCCTTCATTTCAAAAAATCCGGACATATTCAATCCCATGGCAAACAACAAATAGGCCAGAAGAAGGACAACCACCGGATTTTGCAATTGGAATCCCCAACCGATTTCCTGCCCCGCCATTTGTAGGGCGATCAAACTTCCGGCAATTCCACCAAAACACAGCAGGACGCCCAAGGTATAAAACACGCCGTGCAGGGTCGCGTGTTTTTGCTCACGCTCGGACATTTTGACCAAACTCAGGGCTTTCATTGATAAGACCGGAAACACACACGGCATCAGATTCAGGATAAGCCCTCCGATAAAAGCCAGAAATAAAGCCTGTATCAACGATGGATTGGTGGCAGTACTGGCGATTGAGGAGGCAGGTTGGGCAGCGGCAGAGGTCGGTGTGGTTGTAGCCGATACCGGAATCGATACGGATGCGGCGCGGGGTGTTCCGTTGTCATCCTGATAGGTAATAACCGCATTCAAGGTTGCAATCTCGCTGAGGGGGCGGGTGTCACGCTGGGCCATAATTTTTAACTGTTGCCCCGATACATGACTGATTTGGGGTTCGGCATTCTTGATGAGGCCCCAGTCTTCGGGGAAAAAGAACAGATCCCGCGCCTTGGCCAAATGCCCGGCAGAAGCCTCATCCAGTTGGAAGGTGATAACCAAATTCTGGTCTTGTTCCTCGATCATCCCTTGCCAAGGCTGGGGCGGTGGCAATGCGGCCCGCGCTGCCTGAAAAATCTCCGGATGCAAGGCGGGGGAGGGGGGGGCGCTCACCGGAAGATTGAATGCAAATTCTTTGGATTCTGGCACACAAATATCCATACAGGCCAACCATGTGACTTTGGCGGTGACAGGTAAGGAGGAGGCTTTTATATCTTTGGAGATATCAAGAGAGGTGAGCAGCGTGACTTTATGGTCAAATCCGAAATTCATCAACGGCCCTGTCCGCTGCCGCTCGGGGGCGGGATAGAGAAGGCCTGTGGCCTTAACGCCTTTGGGAAGGGTCCATGCGATTGCGGTGGTTTCGCCCGAATCCCCATAATTTTTCCAATAGGTATGCCACCCATCCGCATGATCCATGGTCAGGGCAAAGGCCAAAGGTTGCCCCTCCATCACCGAACCGAATTCCGGCACCAGATCGGTCACGACATGCGGTGCGTCCGTGTTTAGGGGGGCGGCATAAGATTGTGATCCGAATCCACCTATAACGGCCACGATCATCACAACATAACGGAAAAGGGAGGAAAGGGGGCGTAACATGGCAGATTTATGTCCCTGCAAATTCAATAAGGCGTGTTAGAAAAAGATACTTCCACGAGTATATAGCTGTTTTACGGAGGGTTTAAACCCCTATTCTCTGGAAAGTCTTACTAAAATCTGGTGGGGAACATCTTCGGAAATCTCCTCTTCCCCGTCTTTTTCTGCTATATGGGCGGCCATTTCGGCACGTAAGAATTGTTTTTCCAACAAATAATGCATCAATTTGGCATCGGTGACATTGATCAGGAAGCTTTCGGGGATATGTCCATTCGCCTTGTGTCCGGTCAACGCCGAAAAATGGTCGAAAATCAGGTGGTGTAAATAATTTTCTTCCCTGTCTTTTAAATGGGCAAAGGCGGTGGCACGATCGCGCTTCAGGACAACATCCTGACCTTGGATATGGGCCTTATTCCTTTGGCAGAACGGCGTGATATGAACCTCCAATGTGGCGCGGTGGCCGCCGTTCGGCAATTCGATCAATTGCTGGATTGTGATGCTGACGTCATGGTCTTCGGAAAAGTAATGGGCAGCTTTATCAAGGGCAGCGGACAGCGCTTTTTCGCCACTATCCTCCGAAAATCCTTCCAGAATGACGCGGTGGGTTTTGTCGGATCCTCCGCCCAAAGGCAGCGCGGTTTTCTCGCGCCAATCTTTGAGCTCGGCCAATAAATCCAGCAGAGTGTCGGCATTCTGGCGCACAAAATGCACCAACGCGTCTTCACGTATGGCGCGATCAAGTTGCCCGTCATTGGCGACGATCGTCGCACGTTCAATGGCAAGAATAACCGATTCAATATCGCTACGTTTTTGATCCATGATGTGTTGCCCCGACATCTGTCTTGTCGTCAATCATCATCCTGCGGAGGCGGGGAGTCAATATATAAGTCGTGGCCACCACAAGAATGGACATAACGCCACCAAAGACAACCGAGGGCACCAATCCCATGGCGCGCGCGGCCACACCGGATTCAAAGGCCCCGATTTCGTTCGAGGAAATAATAAACATCGCGCTGATTCCCGCCACGCGCCCGCGCATAGGATCGGGGGTCAGGAGTTGTTTCAATGTCGTGCGGATCAACGCGCTGATCGTATCGAACAACCCACTGAACGCCAGAAAAATGACCGAAAGGGCAAACGATGTGCTGAGCCCAAATCCAATCATACAAACGCCAAAGGCAGCCACCGCCCATAACATCCGTGTTAACGGAAAGGTTCTCATGGGGCGAACTGCAAAGAAAATCGCGGCGAATATGGCCCCCAAGGCGGGTGCCATCCGCAAAATGCCCAAACCTTCGGGCCCGACATGCAGGATTTTATCGGCATAGGCGGGCAGCATTGCTACCGCACCGCCAAAGAGAACGGCAAACATATCCACCGCCATAATCGTGAGTAACATGCGATGACGAATGACAAATTGCCAACCTTCCAGAATGGTTTGGAACGCAGATTCGGTATGATCCGGTTTATCATAGGGGCGAAGATGTTTGAAACTGATCACGCATAAAAGGCCCAGAGTCATAAAACTGACAGGTAGAAACCACGCGGCGCGTACCCCATAAAATCCATAAACAAACCCTGCAACCAACGGCCCTAGAATCAGGGCCGTCTGGAACCCCGCATTGCCCCATG
This sequence comes from uncultured Micavibrio sp., assembly GCA_964570705.1. Lineage (GTDB taxonomy): Bacteria > Pseudomonadota > Alphaproteobacteria > Micavibrionales > Micavibrionaceae > UBA1573. The sequence goes on along the minus strand of CAZMZK010000024.1, from coordinate 3,462 downwards.
CGCTGGCGACGGCATAATCTTTGCGATCCACCATTTGCGGCGTTATGGCGGAGTAGGAGGGAATCATAAAGCTGCGCGCAATGCCAGAGGTAAACATCCCCAGAAACAATAATGGAACCAGTGTGGTGTGGGGCAGGTCAAAAAACTCTCCCCCGATCCCCAGTAAAAAGGCCGTGTTGATAATCAAGGCGGTAATGCAGGCGGTATACACGCGTTGCGGGGTGGATATATCCACAACATAGCCCGAGAAAAAAGACCCGATAATTGCGGGAATGGCTTCGGTCAGGCCGATCAGTCCCAATAATAATTCCGATTTGGTCAGGCTGTAGATCTGCCAGCCCACAATCACGGCCAAGGCTTGCAAGGCAAAATGACAGCAAAATCTCACCCCGACCAAAAGCCGGAAATTAGGGTCTTTCAAAAGGGTGAGGGATAACGCCATGATATGATTCGGTGTTTAGTCCGGTGAGTACAGGAAGAAAAACCCCGCCTTTTGCAAAGCGGGGTTTTTGAATGAGCGCAAGACTTATTCGGCAGCAGGAGCTTCGGCATCTGCAGCAGCAGCGGCTTCGGCTTTTTTCGCTTTTTCTTTTGCACGTTCTTGGGCTTTTGCTTTTGGCTGGGCTTTTTGAACGCTGACGCGTTTTTCAGGCATCGCGATCAAACCCGCTTTACCCAAGAAGAATTCAACGCGTTCGGTGGATTGTGCGCCAACGCCCAACCAGTATTGAATGCGCTCTGCGTTCAGAACAACGCGTTTGTCGCTGTCTTTTGCTTGACGTGGGTCATAGGTGCCCAATTTTTCAATGAAATTCCCGTCACGTGGAGCGCGGCTGTCAGCGACAACGATGCTGTAGAACGGGGCTTTTTTGCGGCCTTGACGGGCCAGTCTGATTTTCAGTGCCATGTTGATTTTCTCCTTTTACAATTGACTGATTTATTTAAGTTGAAATGTTTAAAACCTTATTTTTTCTTGCGGTTCTTTTTGGATCCGCCATGTCCGAAATTCCCGAACCCACCCAGCATTTTCTGTTGGGCCAGATTGGCCATGGATCCCGAGAGGGACAAGCCAGGAGCCGTACCGGTTTCCCGTTGCAATTCGGCAATTTTGTCCTGGTCTTCTTTGCCCATAAAGCTTTTCAAAGCCCCCATCATTCCGGAAACGCCCATTTTTTTCATCCGGCGCATCATCATTTCCATCTGTTCATATTGTTTGATCAGACGGTTGACATCCTGCACCGATGTGCCAGACCCCGCCGCAATCCGTTGCCGCCGTTTGGCATTCAACAGGGCAGGGCGCGCGCGTTCTGCCTTGGTCATCGACAGGATAATGGCTTCCTGATGTTTCAGAATCGAATTGTCCAGATTTGCGCCATCGATCTGGTCGGCATACCGCCCCAGTCCCGGCAACATTTTCATCAATGATCCAACGCCCCCCATACGTTTCATTTGGTGGAACTGGTTCAACATATCATTCAAATCAAAGCGGCCATCCTGAAAGCGTTTGGCCATATCTTCGGCTTCGGCCTGATTGATGGTCTCAACAGCCTTTTCGACCAGAGAGACCACATCCCCCATGCCTAGAATGCGTCCGGCGATCCGGTCGGGGTGGAAAGGTTCCAACGCATCCCATTTCTCGCCAATCCCCATCAATTTAATCGGTTTTCCGGTAACGGCGCGCATCGACATCGCGGCCCCGCCACGTGCATCCCCGTCCACACGGGTCAACATCAGACCGGTAATTCCGACTTTGCTGTCAAAGGCCGACGCGGTATTCACCGCATCCTGTCCCGTCATCGCATCGACGACCAACAATGTCTCGACCGGTTTGGCCATATCACGGATGGCCACAACTTCGTTCATCAACACATCGTCAATGGCCAAACGTCCGGCGGTATCCAGCATGACAACGTCATACCCGCCCAAACGGCCTTCGGTCAGAGCGCGTTTGGTAATGGCCAACGGATCTTCGCCCGCAACAATCGGCAAGGTCGCAATTCCGGTTTGCGTCCCCAATTGCGCCAATTGGTCTTGGGCCGCCGGACGATAGGTGTCGAGCGAGGCCATCAGGACTTTTTTGCGCAATTTGTCGGTCAAATATCTTGAAATCTTGGCGGTCGAGGTGGTTTTCCCCGAACCTTGTAACCCCACCATCAAATACACAGCCGGTGGTGTCCCCGCAAAGGACAGATCGGCGCTTTCGGATCCCAGCAAGGCGACCATTTCGTCATTGACGATTTTGACCACCATATGGGCCGGCGACACAGATTTGATAATCTCTTGGCCGACGGCTTTTTCACGGATGCGTTCGATAAAATCTTTGACGACAGGCAAAGCCACGTCCGCTTCGAGCAAGGCAACGCGAATTTCGCGTAGGGCCAGAGCCACATCCTCTTCGCTCAGACTGCCTTTTCCGCGCAGCTTATCAAAGACATTTCCTAATTTTTCCGTCAACGACTGGAACATAGTTCAAAAACCTCATAACAAATGTGCCGCAGTGAGCGAAACGTCGCCGACTGCGGGATACCCTCGTTTAATCCGGGGCACTCTCAAACAGAGATGTGCGGATAATCTGGGTCTTTATGCCCTATTGCAATTTAAAGATCAAGAGAATAATGTGGAAAAGTAATTTTTCGTATTCCAATTTATGGCTGTGTAAGGAGATTGATATAGCGTTCGTTTTGCAGGATGGGGAATGGTTACATTTTACACCATTAAAATGGGAAGGCGGAAAGCTTTTGTGCGTAGAGTTTCAATTTCTGGCGGATATTGGGAGTTATGTATCAGAAACAGGGTTTAGTGTACGACTTTCCCCAAATGAAACCGACGAGTTTGATGTGGCGTTCCATGAGGCTATGGCTCCCGTGAGAGGCTGGATCTGCCATGAACGTGCCGAAGCTATGAAATCGGCCAGAGGTGTTTTCTTCGGTAAATAAAGCAAATATTAAAAAGGGACCTATATACTTGTCTGGGGTGTGTCATCACTTGACAGATTTTGTGACGAGAACCGGGTTTTTCGAGAACCGTATCGCAGAATACATAGACGTATTTGAGAAACGGAAGACCGAGGGACATAGAAATGCACGGTTCGTAGTCCCAAATTCTTCAAGAATATGTTCTTCAAGAATATGTTATGGTCACCTCTAAAAACCCTTATCGTCATACCAGCGGAAGCTGGTATCTCTTTGATTTCAAAAGATTCAAGATTCCGGTTTTCGCCGGAATTAAGGGCGATGATCGCCTATTTTGGATCACCTGATGGCCAATCGGCCGAGGCAGAAGGCGAATTATTTGCCGATAAAATCGGGAAAGATGTGACCAAAGAAATCGATGCTGCGATTCTGGCCGCCAAATACGACGGTGTTCCGGAAAAATCCCTCCCGAAAGTACAGAAAAAATAATTGCCGTTGTGGACTTAACGGTCCCTCCCTCATAAGGTCGCCCTGCAAGGCGACCTTATTT